>JAIRWJ010000050.1 GCA_031269065.1 Rickettsiales bacterium | reverse complement strand
ATTAGGAATGAAATCAGAAAAATAACGGATAAAAATCTAGTTAGCGGATATAATGGTCTACGAGATAGTGATCGAGAGGATGTGGGAGCTTCTTTCCAGAGAACTGTTGTTGAAGTTTTATCCGATAGGTTGCAAAATGTACTATCGCTTGATAGAACTATGGATACATTTGTGATTGCTGGAGGGGTTGCCGCTAATCAATATTTGAGAAGAGGCTTGGAGGCTGTCTGTGTAAATAATGGCAGGAGACTTGTGGTGCCACCACCAAAGCTTTGCACAGACAATGGCGTTATGGTTGCTAATGCTGCTCTGGAGAGATATAAAATGGGTTTCATAGATAATCTGGGGATCGCACCCCTGGCGAAATGGGAATTGGAGGAACTTAAAAACCATGTTTATAGTAGATTTTACTAGATCTTTTATATATTTTCTATTTTTTTCTTTACACTTTATGTTTCTGGTACTATCGGCGGTTATGAGAAAAATTTTTCATAACGATGAATTCTTCCTCAAGTGCACAAAATACTGGGCGAGAAATAATGTAGTGATGCTGAAACATATATGTGGGGTAGAGTACAGAGTTATAGGGGCAGAAAATGTGCCCAAAGATAATTTTGTGGCCGTGTCCAGACATCAGTCCACCTGGGAGTGCTATTTTTTGCACTGGTTTCTGTCAGGCTATCCTGTATCATTGTCTAAGAAGGAGATTTCGTCTCTTCCCCTTTTTGGATTTGCTATAAAAAACATTGGAACCATGGAGGTTGACAGGGAAGAAGGCGCTGGTTCCCTTAAATCAATTTTTGAGAAATCCAAAAAGTTTATAAAAGGGGGAAGAAATGTCTTTATGATGTTTCCCCAAGGAACCAGGGTGCCCGTAGGGGCTACTGCCAAAGAGTATCCCTATAAACCAGGTTTTCTGGGAATGGCCAGGATAAACAAGTTGGATATTCTGCCAGTGTATCTAGACTCTGGGAAGTGCTGGCCAAAGGGCAAATTTACCAAGAAACCCGGGATGATAACTGTGAGAGTGCTGCGCCCTCTGAAATATGAAGATTACAAAAATAGACCAAAAGATCAGGTTATTAAAGAAGTCGAAGAGACCATAGAGAGTTGCCAAGAGCTTCAGTAGCTTTCTCCGGAGATAGCTCTGCTAAGGGATTCGATGTCTACGGGGCGGTCTGTGGAGCCCGTGGCGAAATTTGAAACCCCGCCGCCGTTAGAGCCGAGTTTTCTGAGCAGTTCTACAGCACTGTATCTACCAACGAGATTCTCCGACAGAGCTATGATTATTAAATACTTTCCGGACTCACCTGGACAGACAGCAGATAGCACAGCGTCTTTGCTATAGACACTATTTCTTTGACTAACCATAAATTGTCTTATATCTCTAAAAGATACTCCGCTGCCCGAAAAATCTCTAAATATAACTCTTATTCCACCTACACTTCTCTCCAAAAGAGGCATAGCCGAGAGCTTGGATTTTTCGGCAGCACTGAGCTGTGTCCTCATTTTCTTGTTTTCCTCTAAAATTGATTCCAGTCTCTCTCGGATTTTCCCATGGCCAATCTTAAGTATGTAACTGAGCTCATCAACCACATCTATTTTTTCGTTCACGTGCCTCAGCGCCTCCAGAGCTGTGCGGGCCTCAATCCTTTTAACACCAGCAGCTATAGATTCGACTTTTGTTATTTTAAAAAGGCCAATATCTCCCGTCCTTTGAACATGGGTTCCACCACAGAGTTCCGCAGAATAGTAGCCGTTTATGGTATCGGAGTCCAGATATCTGTTCCTAGCGGCGAGAAAAACCACTCTAACCGTTTCGCCATACTTTTCGCTGAACAATGCCGTGGCACCCAGTTCTTTAGCCTCTATCAGACTCATGGTCTCTACCAGAGCCTCGCTGTTTTCCAGAACTAGGCTATTCACAACCTCCTCTACAGATCTGATTACACCAGTTTCCAGATGTTTGTCACAGGAAAAGTCAAATCTCAGACAGTCTGCATCCACCTGGGATCCTCTCTGACCCACTACACTGTGACCTAGTAGATGCTTGAGAGCGAAATGCAGTAAATGGGTTGCCGAATGGTTAGCCCGGATTCTATTGCGTCTAACCTCATCAACCTCCAAGACAACCCTGTCTCCCAATCTAAATCTGCCATTTTTCACAATACCCCGGTGCACTATTAGGCCACTCGAAGACTTTATGGTATTCTCTACAGCCAGGGAGCTGGCTATTGCACTTTCAGGCCCTTTTGAATTCTTCAGAAAGATGCTTCCTCTGTCGCCCATCTGCCCTCCACTTTCTCCAAAGAAGCAGCTGCTGTCTATTATTATATCAATTAGTTCACCTTCTCTAGCCTCTTTAACGATGTTTCCGTTTCTGGCCAGCTGGACTATTTGTCCTTCGCTCTCGGTTCCGGAGTAGCCAACAAAGTCCGTTTTCCCAGCTATTTTTGAGTACAGATTACTCTCCAGCACATCTCCGGAGCCAACCCAGCTGGCTCTAGCCCTTATTTTCTGTTTTTCCATCTCTCTATTGAAACCCTCTATATCCACCCTAATCCCTCTGTCCGCCAGCACAATCTCTGTCAGGTCTAAAGGAAAACCGTAGGTATCATAGAGTTCGAAGGCATCCGAACCATCCAGGATATTCTCACCGGTGCTACTCATTTTTCTCTCTAGCAGACTCAGACCCTTTTCCAGGGTCAATGCAAACCTGGTTTCTTCGCCTCTCATTGTTTCTACAATGAATTCCTCTCGTTTTCTAAGATCTGGATAGGCATTTCCCATGATTTTGGCCAGGCATGGCACCAGCCTGTGCATAGACAAGTCCCGGGAGCCAAGTTTATGCAGCTGTAGCAGAGCTCTGCGCACTATTCTACGGAGGACATAGCCACGGCCCTCTTTAGATGGCAATACTCCATCACAGATAAGAAAACTAGAGCTTCTCAGGTGATCGGCCACTATTCTATGAGCAAAAATATCTCCATCTCCAAATAGCTCTCTGGAACTCTCAATTATTTTCCTAAATAGGTCTATCTCATAGTTACTGTGTACTCCCTGGAGAACGGCAGCCAGACGCTCCAGGCCTGTACCCGTGTCAATGTTCCTACTCGACAGTTCCTCCAGCTCTCCCTTTTGATTCCTGTTGAACTGGGTAAAAACTATGTTCCATACTTCCGTGTATCTATCCCCATCCTCATTGATACTACCCGGAAGACCACCAGCCACCTCTTCACCGTGGTCGTAGAATATTTCACTGCAGGGACCACAGGGGCCAGTATCACCCATTTCCCAGAAGTTATCCTTGGTTGCTATTTTTATAATTTTCTCTGGCGCTAGTCCGATCCTATTCCGCCATATATCATAGGTTTCTTTATCGCTGTGGTAGACTGTAACCAATAGTTTCTCCTTTGATATACCCAGAATATCTGTTAAAAATTCCCAAGCCCAGGCTATAGCTTCATTCTTGAAATAGTCTCCGAAGGAAAAATTGCCGAGCATTTCAAAAAATGTATGGTGACGAGCTGTGTAGCCAACATTATCTAGATCATTGTGCTTCCCTCCGGCTCTAACACATTTCTGGACACTGGCGATTCTTGAACAAGGCGGCTTTTCGCTGCTGCTGAAGTAATTCTTAAACTGTACCATGCCAGAATTTGTAAATAGCAGAGTAGGATCTTTCGGCACCAGACTCGACGATTCTACTATCAGAAATTGTTTAGATCTAAAAAATTCTAGAAACTTTTTTCTTATCTCATCAACAGTTATCACCTGTATTACATTATGATTTTTCCATAAAGCTAACTAGTATCTGAAGTCTGTCAAGCTATTTTACTGTTGCCGGAATGGGTACAGATATATCCCTGTTTCTACGAAAGTCAGAGAACAGTGAGGATGGTGTGAGAAAGTAAATAATTTTTAAAAAGTCCTTTCTCTAGGCAATATGCATTGATTTTACAAAAACGATAGAGATAATACATAAGACGGTTGGGAAGATGGCCGAGTGGTCAATGGCAGCAGACTGTAAATCTGCCCTCTTAGGAGTTCGAAGGTTCAAATCCTTCTCTTCCCACCACGGCTCGGATTTCACTTTTTATTTTTCTCTTTCTCTTCTTTTTTTAGCTCTTCTTGTTCTAGCTCTTCCTGTTGTTTTTTCATTTTTTCGAACTTTTTATCCATTTTTTCTCTAGCCTCCTGCTGCTCTTTAAACTGTTCTTCCTTAGTAGGTTTTGATGAACCTTCATCCCCATCTGCATTAGTCGCGCTTATTATGGTTTCAGCCTCCCCGGCCTTAATAATTGACGAAGAATCTCCGGAATCAATGATCTTATCGACTTCTCCAGCCTGTAGTACAACGCTACTATCTCCAGAATCCACTATTGCAGCACTGTCAACCTCTTTCTTTCCATCGTCTTCAACAGGAGCTTCAGCATCATCATCTGGCAAAGGTTTTTTAGGTTCCTCCGGAATATCTGGTTCAGACCTTGAATCTAAATCAACAGGAGGACTTTCAAGAGATTTCTTATCATCAGAAATTCTTTCGCGCCTAATATTCTCTTCATCTTTTACAGGAGCTTTGTTGCCATCATCATTCGGTAAATGTTTAGGTTCTCCGGAAGGTGCTGGCTCAGGTTTTTGATCGGAATTACCCGGAGGACTTTCAAGAGATTTCTTATCATCAGAAATTCTTTCGCGCCTAATATTCTCTTTATCTTTTACAGGAGCTTTGTTGCCATCATCATTCGGTAAATGTTTAGGTTCCTTCGGGATACCTGGTTCAGACCTTGAATCTAAATCAACGGGAGGATTTTCAAGATTTTTTTTAGGTTTATTGCGCTCAATATTTCCAAGTTCTCTTTTTATTTCTTCGTATTCCTCTGTCGTGAACGTCTCGAATTTATCATCTATGCCATATTTTCCGCGATTTTTGTAGTCATTCTTCGCCTCTTTGAGTCTCTTTGATATATCTTCCCCAAACACTTTCTTTATCTCTTTATCTTTGAGCTTTATTGCTTTCTTGAGTAAGTACTTTTTGTCGTCATCTCCTCCTACCGGTCTATTTAGCATTTCACCCAGTCTGTTTGGTTTGGAAGGAGCCTTTCTGGCTGGTGGTTTAGGCTGTGCCTTTTTCCTAAAATTGTCAGAAAATACATTGTGGTCAACGCCCGAAGCAGCAAGATTTTCCTTACCATGCTCCATATAGTCTTCTAGGTACTCTCTCATTCTCGCAACATGCAGATTGTCTATTTCATCATCATCCTCAATAAAATCATCTTCCTTGAGCTGAAGCAGTTTTTCAGCCGCTTCTTCACTGAATACCTCATTGATTTGCTCTGGTGAGAACTTTTTTAGCTTTTTTCTAAATACTTTTTCATTGTTGGCTGATAATAGGGAATTAACTCTTTCTTCAGTTTCCGTCTTGGTCTCAAATTTTTCACCCGCAGTATTTTTTGTGATCATTTCACGTGTTTTCCTTAACTTTTCAGCCTCCAGCTTCATATCCTTTGAATTATCCACAACAGCACCTACTGCGGTACCTACCACAGAATCCTTGCCAAAGGCACCCCCTGTCACATCATTCATGTGTCGAAATGCATCGAGCATGTTAGCTTTTGCGTATTTCATAGTTTTTTTGGTGTCAAAGTAATTTTTGTTTTTCCCTGTTACCCCCTTGTATATGAGATTACCTGCACCCTTTGCACCAGCAACGGCAGTTCGTCCCATAGCCATAGCTACATTTCCACCGGCTCTAGCAACTGTTGAGGCGACCCTAACCCCTTGAACAGCATTCGCACCGATGCCCTTCTCCAAATCGTATATACCCTTGGTCCAGGATAATGCATCAGCTTCTTTCTGTAGAGTGCTTAGTCCTGTTGTACCAGCAAATTCAACAAGTTGTTTACTTAGGCCGAAAGTACCATTGGTGGATTCCATCATAGCGTTCTCCCCTCCTCCCATTGTTGCGGTAGCACCATCTATGGTGAGTATGCCTCCGATCATAGTCATCATTTCTTTGGTCATAAGATCGAAAAGGATAACCAGAACCGCTGTGGTGGCTACATTTATGCAGTAGAACATAAAAAAATCCCCATATCCTATTCCTGATGTTTCCACTGCGATAAAAAGATTGAGAATAGTTTTTGCTAGCTCTTCATACCATTTGAGGTCACTACCCTTGGACTTAAAGACCATGTCTCCGAGGCCAACGAAACAAACTCTGAAGCTCAGCAATTTTTTTATGAAGTTATCTATGATCGAAGTACAGAAATAGAAAGCTATAAAAAATCCAACAAGTTCCAAGCATTTCGAAAAAACAAACTTTAGCCAGTTCTGTAGAAAAAATTTTGTCTGTTCAAAAAAGCCAAAAAGCATAAACAGAGGGGCCAGCGGAAGGACTAGGGTAAATTGCACCAAAACGAATATAAAAGGAACTATGGATTGTATAAGTTTAGATAGATAAAAAGCCAGAACTAGCAAGATGCATGGGGCTACAACTGTACCAAACGGGAATTTTACAAATACTAGAGAGAGAATTTTGGAGAACAGCGTTATATCGGTAAAGAAACCGATTATCTCATCAACGATAGCAAAATTTCTGGACAGAGATATGACTTCATTAGCATATCGTAGACCTCCAGTCAGAGACATGTCATTACTCGTCATAAAGGAATTAGAGAATATGCCGGCTATAAGATCTATGACACCGATTGTACCATTTATAACAAAGTTTAGAATTGTTGAACTGAAGAAGGTAAATGCATTTTCAGATGTGAGTGTCACTATTAGGGACAATTTAAATAGCCTCATCATCAGATCTTTTTTATTTATGACACTTTTGCTATTCTTGTCGATTTTAAAACCAAAGGCTACTCTGAATCCATATATTACAACACTCAGAGCTAGAATAGCTCTGACAAATAGAATAAACCTGCTACTGAGAATGTTATGGAATATTTTATAGATTATGCCGTCAACTCTGTCGCTTTCGCTACCGGGCCTCGGAGTGCCTAGCAGATAGAACTCTACCTCTCTAATTTTCTTCTCTATGAAGCCAGAATCATCAAGTTCTATACCGGAAATGACTTCTATGTTGTAGTATCCCTGATTATCACCATAGTATTTGTCTACTATTAGCATCTTAACCCTTTCGCCGTAGGTATACTTGATATTCTGCACAGTTGGTAGGTTTTTGTACAGAATCTTCGGTCCAAACTGATAGTAGGCCTTATAGCTTCTGGATTCTAGACCATCGCTGTCCTTTGATATTTTATAGCAGGCCTGACCGAATTTTGCCATAGAATGGGCCACTATCAGGCCATAGTTTGATACCTGATTATCCATCAGCAAGGTTTCATGCTCCGCTATATTATAGATAATCTGGTTCCCATTATCAATCATAATTGTTCTATCGGTACTGTTCAGCTCATTGTCATCGGCTGTTGGATTCGTGTAGTGGCTCAGCGAAAAATAGTTTTTTACAAAATCCTTTAACAAGTATTTTGTTGTGTTGTCGTTATATTTCATTATCTCATAGTCATAGTCTTTTGCTTTACCATTGAACCAGTTTACCTTTGAACAAACCATTTTCGACGCAATCATATGGTGATAGGCCGACGGTTCGGTCTTACCATTTAGTCCGAACGATCCGAGATATAAACCAGCACCCCTATTCAGCCAACACTCTTTTTGTCTTTCCGGAACATCTTCTACGCCTTCGATTACTATTTTATCATTCTTTATTTCCTCCACCACGCCACTGTAGTAATTCCTTATGAAGTAATATTCATTTTCATCCGCCCTATTGCTAAATTTGTAGTTAGAGTTTGTTATTATACGTTTTTCAAGGGCACAGAAAAAGTGCCATGGAGGGTTAATTGCATTGATTGCATCATTATCTAAATCGCCAAACCACGGAAGCCACCCGCCCGAAATATTTATTGTTACGGGTTCTCCGGTCAATGAAAGACCAAGATCGGTCGGTGCTGTCTTTTGGGTGAATTTTTCATGTTTATAGGCATTATTTATAACGTAATCACTTTCAGAAGTAGGTCTAGCCCGGACGGTATTCCTTCGCTGACCAAATTCATCAGCCTCTATGCACGTTCCTTTCAAACTCGAGCACTTACTAGTGGCAATGATGAGAATAACGAGTATAAATGCGATACCCACTCCCAAACCAATTGCAATGTATTTCAGAAGTTTTTTGCCTATACCCTTAAGAGTTTCCTTGAGTTTTTTTGCAAACTCACGAACTGCACCACCCGCCTTCTCTACATTCTTGGGACTGAGAGAATTCCTGTCAAAAATTTTTGCCACCAAACATCTCCATTATTTTTCTATAAAGCACAGCACCCGGTGCCCGCAGCCGGACTTGAACCGGCAAGAACCGAAGTCCCACAGATTTTAAGTCTGTTATGTCTACCATTCCATCATGCGGGCCTACAGCAACACCGCCCGGAGTGTAAATAAAAGTTTTTAAAAAACAATTAAAAACATAAAAATGAGAATATCTGAAAAGTGCTGCTCAACTAGACTACTGCCCCCTCTATTCTTGTTTCTCTATTTCTTCGGCTGTTTAGGATAGACCAGACTATTTAAGTATTTGCTTAGTCAATATGTAAATAATCTAGTCGAAACACTTTAAAAACCCGACGGCCGCAGAGTACCAGGACATCGGCGTAAAGGAAAGAATTACTAGGAGCTCCAAATGTAATCGGTGATGTATTGACAAAATTCAACGTTTTAGTAGGAATTGGGTGGAGTTTATATGGTCAGATAGCAAAGTGGTAATGCGAGAGTCTGCAAAACTTTCATCGTCGGTTCGATTCCGTCTCTGACCTCCACCTAGGCAACTAGCAAGACCCTAATTTGCCGCTTTACGTCTACTTCCTCCGATAGCAAGTGATCTGATAAGGTTAAGCGTGTCGGCTCTGACCTTTCTGTTATCTATCTTTCTGAAATATTTGACAAGGGTTAATAATTCTTTTTCAGAAACCGTGTTAAGATTGGCAATAATATTTTTCTGATCGGAAGTTTTAGCTTCTACCGGAAAATCCTCCAGGAACTTGCCATTTGAGTCATTATCTTTCAATGTATCCATAATGATATCATTATCATCAAGAAAGTGTTCCACAGGAACTCTCAGTATTTTAGACAACTCCTTTAGCTTAGAAATACTGATCCGATTTATTCCTTTTTCATATTTCTGTACCTGTTGGAATGTCACACCCAGCATGCTCCCGAGACTGCTCTGGGTTATTCCTAAATAATTCCTTCTTGCCTTAAGTTTTGACCCAATTCGTTTGTCGATAGGGGTTATGGTCATGTTGCCTCCTTTTTAACTAAATAAACCTGTCTGTTTCGTGTCAAGCAGAGCGTATCCTTTAAGGGGAAACTGCTGCCCATACAACAAAGCGTGAATGCCTCACAATTATATATTAAAACAAGAATAATTATTTGTCCACACAATTTAATAAAATATGCGTATTACACGTAGATGGATATATCATATTGTTTCAGATTAATTATAGAATGCTTACTGGATATAGATTTATAAAATATTTGTTTGATTTGTGACGTTAATTTTATATTTCAAATATAAACTACTAGTATGTTTTTTGTGGAAAAATTTGCCCGAACCCCATTAGCTCTCCTGCGTGAAAAATTTATATTGAAATGATCTCTCAAAAAAATATAACAGTGAAACACAGGACAGTCCGAAAACTATAGATGTTGGTTCAATCTGGCAATGGAGAGCGTACAGTGTTTAATCCCTAGACTTTCCAAGAGCCATAGCTCCCTACTCCCTATTTTTGCTCCCTATTCGAATGTTTCTCCATAAAGTAGAAATACTAGATGATACTGATTCACTCCTCCCTTCAGTAGACATTTTCAAGTTTTTCAGATGCCATTCTGGCACTGTCGCTCTGAGCCCAGTCGGCCATAGGAGGGGTCCGGTAACAGAAGCCATTTACTCCCTTTTCCACCAGCTTTTTTGAAGTTCTTTATCGACAATCTTTCATATTCCCTTTACAGGTCCGTAGGCTGATTCTCCGGAGTTAATACCGGTATCAGGAGCTTCTTTGTTTTCCTCAAAAGAACATTTCTAAATGTAGATTTGACTGCAATACCATTCTTAGGTATATATATTCCCTCAGCATTTGTGTAGGGAATTCCTCTGAAGACATCTCCATCGGCAAATCTAAGCAATTTATTTGCATAAGGGGCTTGACTATTATAGGTATACTACTGCTGTGCGAGTATCTCTAATAATTTTTTTACATGAAGAAATATGCATGTTTATTGGTCACAGGTGTGTTGTGTGCCTGTTGATCCAGAGGACTGTTTTAGATGGGAAACCATATGCCATCAGATCCAAACCCGATGGCAGTGAGACCGGACACTTCTTTATTGTTGGCCTGAGACAGGTTCAAACCCATGATGCCGAGGCTCTTTCCGCGAAAAGGGCAACGTTGCTGCAGTGTAGACTAAAACTACATTTTTCAATGGATTGCTGACGCTTCTGACAAATGGCTTCTGCGCGCCCAGAGATCTTAACTATTATTGCAAAACACCCCCTTCTTCGAAGAAATAGTGAGTGCATCTCCTTCGGGTTTGAAATTTCATAGGAAACCTGGAGGGATAGGGGAGGGTCAATGGTATTGATCTTCACATCTGATTATTAAGTAGAGAGAAGTGATAAAATAAGTTAGGGAGGAATTTTGTTCCAGAAAGGATCTGCTGATGGACATATTTGATTTCAGGCCTCCTCTGGCTAAGTTTATAAGAAATGCAGCTACTACGGTTCTCGCTGGGAATCTGATTCCATAACTCCCGGGGAGTACTATCTGTTAGAGGAAAAAAGAGAAAAGTTCGTCCAGGATGTTGTGGTTGTGCAAAGGAGATTGGGAAACTTGACACAATTAGATTGGTAGGAGCTTTATTCTAAAACCTGGTTTCTATTTTAATCATATACGCTCCACTGATAACGTGCTCCACGATTTTCTGGGAACAGAAAAGTAGCTAGATTTCCTAAGCTGGAAACTGGACAGCATTGCAATCTTTCCAAATAAGTTTAGTGGCGTTATCATGACAGCTGTCTATAACAAAATTCTCACAGAAAGAGCCATTACAACCAGAGGAGATAGCCTGGAGTTTGGACTGGGGCTGAACTATAAGACGGACAGTAGAAATACAATTGTGGTGACTCTGAAATATGCGGTGGGAGAAATTGGTACCCGTGGACTGTCAAATGTGTTTAGGAAGGGACTGTTGAACTCTGGGAGTATCGGCTTCAATTTTAACTATATCTCTCGCTGATATTTCCTGCACTCTGACCAGCGGGGAAAGATAAAAACTATTGAACTCCAAAGCACATTTTTTGCTTTATTTTTTAAAACTACCATTTACAATGGGCGCACCGCCTGTGTGGAATTTTTAAATTTTGATTTATCATCTTTGAACGTTTTTTATATAGTTTATGCCGTTTTATGAGCTTGTTTATATCGCTAGAGCGGACCTATCTCCGTCCGATGTTGATAGTCTGACTGACAGTTTTGCGAGGATTCTAGAAGAGGGTGGGGGGAGTGTCACCTCCAGAGAGTATTGGGGTCTTAGGATGCTGGCCTACAAAATTAATAAGA
>JAIRWJ010000066.1 GCA_031269065.1 Rickettsiales bacterium | reverse complement strand
AAGAGTATAAAAAATTACACTGTCAGCAACTAAGTCTTTTTGATTCTATGAACTAATGAAGAGGTAACAAACTAATACCTCGCACTTCAGTGCGGGGTTGTTTATTTCAGTCAGTATAGACTCAAAGGTACTTTCCTTGACTCCTGTCGGTAGTCCGGAGTCCTCATCTCTGAGATTTTTTACCTGGTCTAACTTTGAAGTCATCTAATTGATAATCTTCTGATTAATTAGTATTTACATAAATCTTACTCTGCTGATAATGATAACGTAAAGTTGGTTATAAAGCAATACATAAAATGTAGCTATGTATGGTTCATAAGCACCATCGGAGTTTTGAAGGCAGGTTTTGAATAAGATCTATAGTTGTTGCCGTAGTTTCTGACAAATCCAGCCAGATTAACCCTGAATCCACCCATATTGTTTGTTAGCGGATCTTTTCTGGAATATAATCCTTCTCTTACTATTCTATTGCTTTTTTATAGTATGATATTCTACTTTCCCTCAAAAGTATCCCATGAATTTTTCTGAGAAAAAACTCTCATTGATTTTTTTATACAACAGACTACCCTTTCGGGGTTCATAGTTTATGTTTAACCCTTGGAGAGAAGACAAGTGATAATGAAAATACTTAGGAGGCGCTAGGTGTCAGCACTAAAATCGATTGGAGAATATTTAAAGGAGAAATTTTTTAGCGGTAAAACCGACAGAGAGAATCGAAGTTCTAGTCCAAATCCGGATAGTGCTGCTGGTGGCCTCAGAGAGTTGGCAGAGAGCGCTATTTACGCACTGGTCCTTGCTCTCCTGATAAGAAGTTTCCTCTTTGAACCATTCCACATACCATCAGGTTCTATGAAGCCAGGTTTGCTAGAGGGTGATTTTATATTTGTCTCAAAGCTTAGCTATGGCTATTCAAGATATTCTTTGCCCCTTGGATTTCCCCTAATAAAGGATAGGATCTTAGATAATAAGAAGCCAAAGAGAGGAGATGTTATCGTATTTAAATTGCCAAGAAATCCGAGAATTAATTACATAAAAAGACTTGTGGGATTACCTGGAGATAATATAATCGTAAAAAATAATATACTCTATGTCAATGGAGAAGAAATTTCAAGAGAGTATCTAGAGGAATATAATGATTCTGTAGAACATTCAACACTTCTGACGTTTTTGGAAAATCTGGAGAACAAAAGCTACAGGGTATTGCAGGACACCAGATATAATCCCTATGGAGATGGTGAATTCACAGTACCCAATGGTTATTATTTCTTTATGGGAGACAACAGAGACAACTCATCAGATAGTAGATTCGTAGAGACTGGCTTTGTACCCTATGTGAATCTGGTGGGCAGGGCTGTTATTGTGGTTTTTTCAAAAAAAGATTCTCTGCTAAAATTTTGGAAATGGCTAAGAATCTTCCGAACTGAAAGATTCTTTAAGAAAATAGTTTAGATCCCTAAATTTCTATCTTAAAAACTGGGCAAGAGACGGGAGATAGACTTGTTGGATATTCCGTCATTGGCTCAAGGATTGGTTAAAACTGATTAGACAGCAAATGGCGTATGTAGAGATAGGTGCCACTGCTTAGAGGTTACCTCCGGGCTAGTTCCGAAAATATGGGATAAAAAAGCACTGAAACGGTTTTGTGCAGTGAGATTGATAACCTTCCATATACTTTAACATTCAAGCTGTAACATTAGTCCAGGTTATTCTGCAGTAAACACATAGCCAGTAAATCTGAAACCTGCTCTGTAGAATCCATAAACTCGAGAATTAGAAATTACCTGGCTAGACTCAGCAGGAGGACCAGAAGATTCAGCAAATCCCTAGAGATGCTCTGGTTGCTATTGCAACAATCTACTACTTCTGCCCAATGAATTCTACTGGGGATTCAAACTGGTATGCTAGTATATGCGGAAGGTTATTAATCCCTGTTCAGTTTGTCAATAACTCTATTGCCATTTAAGTATTTCAGCACTAGAATGGCGCTGGTCTACAGAATTTGTTGCTATGCAGATAAAGTTTAAAAAATTAGATCCGAGAGCTGTGATACCCCAGTACAAAACAAGTGGCTCGGCTGGACTGGATTTACATGTGTTGCTGGATGGTGATGAAAA
This sequence comes from Rickettsiales bacterium, assembly GCA_031269065.1. Taxonomy (GTDB): domain Bacteria; phylum Pseudomonadota; class Alphaproteobacteria; order Rickettsiales; family UBA1997; genus CALXRO01. Next base: position 5,612 of record JAIRWJ010000066.1, on the reverse strand, counting down.
GTTGTTCAGAGTTGGTGAAATAGAATTGTTTAAAACTGGTTTGGCAATGGCGTTGCCAGATGACTATGAGGCCCAGATAAGGTCTAGGTCTGGACTATCGCTGAAAAATGGGATTGTGGTGCTAAATGCACCTGGTACTGTTGATTCGGACTATAGGGGGGAACTTGGTATGATAATGATAAATAAGGGAAAGGAAGATTTTGTGGTTAAAAACTGTATGCGGCTGGCGCAGATGGTTATAGCTAGGTATGAAAGAGCGGAAATCAATGTCGTATCCTCTCTGGACTCGACGGACAGAGAGACCGACGGCTTTGGTTCAACGGGGATTTTGTGAAAAAATTGTGGTCCGCCGGGGTAATTATACTCTTTCTAAGCTTAACTATGGACTGTAGAGAAGCCTTCTCAACCGAAAAATATACTTCCAGCCTGAGCGGATTGGGCACAACAGGCAGAACTGTGGTCAATAAGGCTAATGCCTACTTCAGAAATATAAAAACCATAAAAAGTGATTTCTATCAGTCCAATGGCCCTGGTCAGAACGACTCCTGGGGCACATTCCAAATATCTAGGCCGGGCAAATTAAAATTTGAATACATCAGCCCTCCTAAAAGCCTTTTTATCAGCAATGGTGGTGTTATAAACTACTATGATCAAGAGCTTGATGAGATTTCGGTCCTGCCTGCCTCAAAGATCCCTCTGGTATTTCTTCTAGATAATGGTCAGAGTTTGGAAAATCTTGACTCAGATATTCTCGGAGTTACATGCTCTAGAGAAAGCTGTATTATTATCACTGAAGTTATAGAAGACGAAATGGATTATAGAATAGAGTATATCTTTGATAAAAAGGTAGAAAATCTCTTGGAAATTGCCATTATGGTCGATGATGACCAGAGAATATCTCTGAAATTAGTGAATACTGAGATAAATCTAAATATAGACGAGAAAGTGTTTGTATTTAGGAATCCGCGAGTCTATAGAAATAGGAAGTAGAAAGGTAGTTCGGTGTATTCATATCTGTCCATTTCGCAGAGGCTAGCGGTAGATAGTATTCTGGTAGGGAATAATGTTTTTGTCACGGGGGCAGCTGGTACCGGTAAGTCCTACGTTCTGAACTACCTGAAGACAATAAAGAATAAAAACATACAAATAACCGCAACAACCGGAGTAGCCGCTATCAATGTTGGTGGAACGACACTCCATTCCTGGGCAAATCTTGGCAAGGAAGAAATTCCGGTGAGGGAAATAGCTAAAAAGATACTATCGGCCAGAGGTATAAATGTCAGAAAGAAAATTCTGGGTACGGAGGTATTGGCTATCGATGAGGTATCTATGCTTTCCAGGGAAACGTTTGAAATGCTGGATGAGTTGCTCAGGCTTGTTAGAGATAGCAATAGACCCTTTGGGGGAATACAGATTATTCTCTTTGGGGATTTTTTCCAATTGCCACCGGTTAAAAGCAACAACTATTGCTTCGAAAGCAGGATTTGGAGCGAGGCCGCCATAGAGACAATAATTCTTAGAGAAATTTTCAGACAGCGGGATAGGCGTTTTGTTGGGTTGCTAGATAATCTAAGGCAGGGTATTGTCAATGAAAATGACCTAGGTCTTCTGATGGAACGTTCCAATTTGGAGTCCAGAGGAGCTATAGAACCCACTGTGCTGTCAACCCATAATCTGCTGGTTGAAAAAATTAACCTGGACAGACTAAATTTTCTTCCTTCAAAGGAAGTGACCTATAGGGCAAAATATATGGGAGATGCCGGTAGAATCGAGACATTTCGAAAAAGTAGTTTGGCCAAGGAGATTCTGACACTAAAAATTGGCAGTCAAGTCATGATGCTCCGGAATACATATGTAAAGGACGGGATTATAAATGGCTCCATCGGCATAGTAACTGGCTTTTCGACCAAGAAATCCTACCCTCTGGTAGATTTTGGGAACGGAAAGGAATTCGCAATTGCTCCCGAAACCTGGGAGACATCGAGTTTTAACCATGAGACCAGAGAACTGGAAACCATGGCAACAATGACCCAAATACCCTTAGCTCTAGCCTGGGCAATGACTGTCCATAAGTCCCAGGGGATGACCATCGACAGGATTGAATGCGATCTGAAAAACTCGTTTGCTGAGGGCCAGGTATACGTTGCCCTTTCTCGAGCTCGGGACCTAGATGGAATTTTCATTAGGAGCCTAGACCTGAGTAAACTGACAGTAAATAGAAAAATAGTGAAATTCTACAAAAATGTGGAAGGTGAAAAAAAGTGCGCCAGGGACGTGCTCATCAGAACCTGGTGCGAGTGACGCGACTTGAACGCGCGACCCCAACCTTGGCAAGGTTATACTCTACCAGCTGAGCTACACTCGCAACCCGTGTGCTACTGTAGTAAGCTGCTTTTTATTTTGCAAGGCATGCGTTTTTAGAAGGAAACTGTCTAATAGTTCTTGCTTTCATACCACTATCTACGTCTTTTTACTGCTATATCTTGAAATATTTTCTATATACTCTCTAGTTTCTGCACATCGGCAGAGGTGTACTGTTTGCATAGTAGATTCCCATTTTTTACCACCGGAGTATTATTCAAGTTTTTTTATATCGATGTTTTTTCCTATTTTTTCAAGAGTCTATGGATATAAAAAGCGAAATTGGGGCTAAAGAATAGGGAACGGGAGCAAAATTTCTATACCTCTAGCCCAATAGAGAGCTTGGCAGATTGCCTTTTTTGGAGAGGGCTAGGGTATTGGTTGCTGAGCTGGCTGGTGGAGCCGGCTCAATTGTAGTTGCCTCAGTGGCCATTTTAGTACCTTTTACAAGGACCTCCAGCGAAGAATTTTCTCTATTTTGAGCTTCTTTCCGGGCTTTGCCACCCGAGTTAGCATATGTCTGTCCAGTCGCCAGAGACTTTTTTGCCATACTCAGTTTGGTGGCTGTTGTAGCTCCTTTCCCAAAAGCATTTAAAAAGGAAGATACCGCCGGTGCTGCACTTGCAGTTTTTTTATTTGTTCCCGTTTCCCCATTTTTTTCTCTGGAGATCACAGTATCGTTTCTCTTTTCTTTTTCCTTCTCTGCCTCTTTTTGTTTTTCCATTTTTATCTTTTCAACCATAATTTTCAATTCCTCTACACTGGGTCTTTTATTGAGATCTGGATCAGTTGCCCTTTCAACTAATTCCTTTAGACTCGCTTTTAGGGGCGGCACCACTTCGTCAAGTTTACCTGAAATTATTTCCCTGAATTTATCTGGGTCCTCTCTAGCAATAGTTGATATATACACCCCAAAATATCCATATTTTGCGGAAAAAACGTCTACGAGTTTTTCCTCTTTTTTAAGCGCAAGTATTTCAAAAAATGTCATTCCAATGGAATATACATCGGCCTTCCTTAGATCGCTCATTTCCGATCCCCCGATAAATTCAGGAGACGCATAACATGGGCTTCCAACATTTACGAAGCCCATGTAGTCATTTTCACATTTTTTTATGGTGCCCAGGTCGCCGATCACCAAAGTTTTGTTTTTCCCCTTTTTCTTTAAAAAAATATTAGCTGGTTTTATATCTCTGTGAACGTATCCTCTTTTGTGGAGCTCATCTATTCCATCTACAAACCTGCCCAGTTCGTAGGGATCCTCGCATATTTCCCTGGCATCACTGCGATCTAGACTCCATAAATCCCCTTGTTCGCAATATTCTAAAATGGAAAACCTTTTACTTGCTGTGATATGGTGTATTTTTAGGAGAGAAGCCGAATTGAATGGGGATTTTTGGTATTCCTCAAAATATTCTGATTCTCCATCGTCAACTCCTGGTATTGGGCGATATCTTTGTTCTTTCAATATAAAGTAACTTCCTCTTTCCCCAGGATCCCCACTGTAGACCTTAAATACCTCCCCAGAAGAGCCATCACCGATTCTCTCAACATCCTTTTCGCCAAATCTAAGAAGACCACCATTTAGAGTTATACTAGAAAATAACTTAGTCTCTCCTAGTTTAGCCTTTCTCAAGTCTTCTAACTCTTCTTCTAACTCCGCCCCGGCTGAATCACTCACGTTTTTATTTTGGTTAATCCACACTCAGTGAATGTTACATTAATATCTTAAAAAATCCAATAATATATTTTAAACATAACAACTGTATGTATAGTTAAAATTAGTCCTCATTACTGTAGCCGACTTCTCTTAGAAAATCTTCATATTTTCCTTCAAAAGGGAAAACTCTATTATTATCGAACACAATCAGCCTAGTCGCCACATTTCTTAAAAAATCCTCCTCGTGGGTAACAGTGACACTGGCTCCTGGAAAGCTGGTCAATGATTCGGCCAGGGAGATACAACTTTCCATGTCTAGATGGTTAGTTGGCTCGTCCAGCAGAAGTAGATTACAGGGCTGGAGTATTATTTTACCCAGAAGGACCCTGCTCCTCTCTCCACCACTGAGAACAGCTAGCTTTTTGGTGTGATCATCTCCGCTGAACATCATCACTCCGGCTACACTCAGAACTCTATTTTTAGGAATATACCTATCCACTTTCTGGAGTTCCTCCTCCAGAGAGTTGGACAGGTCCAGCCTGTCGACATTCATCTGGCCAAAGTATCCAATACTGGTCTTTTCGTTGACATGGATTTTGCCGGAATTTTGTTCGATTTCTCCCGCCAGAAGTCTTAGCAGAGTCGATTTGCCCGCACCATTCCTACCAACTACACATATTCTGTCACCAATTTCTATCTTGTAGGATAGATTCCCTATCAAAATTCTACCACTGCTGTAGGAAAATTTCAGGTTGCTGAGCTCAACCAGAGGTCTATTGGTAATGGTATCTTTGAAACTGAATTCAAATTCTAGATTCTGCAGGTCAGTTAGTTTTTGCTTTTTTTCCTGCCTATCAAGCATTTTTATTTTAGATTGCACCTGTTTGGCTAGTGTAGCCTTATATCTGAACCTATCGATGTACTTCTGTATTTGGTCGCGTTTTTTACCCTCGTTCAGACGGGTTTTTTCGTATATCTCCTCCTCTTCCTTGATTTGCCGGCACATATCGTCGACATTACCAGCAATTTTCTTAGACACTCCCCGGTGGATCATGAGAGTATAATTTACAATGTCATTCATAAAACTTCTATCGTGAGTCACAATGATGAATGATTTCTTCAAATCCACTAGAAACTTTTTTAGCCATCTAAGGGAAATGACATCTAAATAGTTGGTTGGCTCATCTAGTAGAAGCAAATCGGGCTCGGATAGAAGTAGCTTTGTGAGGTTCAGTCTGATCTGCCATCCTCCAGAAAGTTCCTGGGGAGATTTATATATTTCTTCGGAGGAAAAACCCATATTCCGTAGAGCTTTTTCAGCCTCCCAGAAATTTCCACTCCTGTACTCCGGCAACGCTCGGCAGGCCTCATCAAGCAAAGTCTGTCCACCAAAATTAAGGTGTTGTTCCAGGTAACCTATGCGGTAATTCCTTGATGTGACGACAGTACCTTCATCATGAGATAGCTTCCCCGCTATAATCTTTAGCAGCGTCGACTTGCCCGAGCCGTTCCTACCCACAAGGCCAAGCCTGTCACCATCGTTTAAAATAAAACTAATGTCATTGAAAACCCTTTTCCCATCAAAAGTCTT
>JAIRWJ010000044.1 GCA_031269065.1 Rickettsiales bacterium | reverse complement strand
CGGGACGAAAGATGTGAAAACTCCACAGGCAATAGAATGCTGGATGCCGTGAAATGTACAGATAACCTTCTAGCGGACTTCATAGATTTCATTAGGGAAGAACCAAATTCCAAAGATACTATCATACTGATTCTTCCAGACCATCTTATGATGAGCTTTTTTTCTAACTCGGCTCTCAGCATAGAAGAAAACAGCAGAAAGCTTTACGCTATACTATTAAATTCCGGTCTAAAGCAAAGGGAAAGTAATTCGATCATCTACAGCGACATTGCACCGCTGGTTTTGAAAAGGCTTGGCATAGAGCACAACGCAGTGTTCTTACTAGAGAATCATGATAATCGAACGATGGAAGAGAGACTTGAACATCTGAGCAAGAATCTTGAAAAGATCCGATCTTTTAATAATAAAACTCTGCTGCGCGACTAGATGAAGAATTTTACAGCTATTTCAGACTCTAGTTGAAATTTAACTGTAGTTTACTAGACTAACCCCAAATGGTTGTAAATGGAGATCCTATGGTGTGCTATGGAAATTGTAGTGAAATTGGTACATGCAGGAGGAATTCGGTAAAGCTAAGCAGTTTAAATGTGGGCGAGGAAGCTGTGGTGGTAGATATTGAAGCAGAGAATGACACTAGGCTTAGAATTATGGAGATGGGTTTGGTAAAGATGACAAGGTTGAAAATAACAAAAAAATCCCCTATGGGCGATCCTATATCTATAAAAATTAGAGGCTATGAGCTAATGCTTAGAAACAGAGAGGCGGAGGATATAGTTGTAAATAGGATTGTAGAGTAGCCAAAATGACAAAAAAGAATTTTATCATTGCCCTGGTGGGCAATCCAAACACAGGCAAGACATCATTGTTCAATGCTCTAGCTGGCCAGAATCAGAGGGTGGGTAATTGGGCCGGAGTTACTGTGGAGAGTAGAAGTGGAGTGATTTTCGAGGATGAAAATAATAAGCTGATTTTGGCAGATCTGCCAGGAATATATTCTCTGAGAACTAAATCCGAAGATGAGGAAGTGACCTCGAAATTTATTCTCGAAAATTCTTTGTCGCTGGTTGTAGTGATTCTGGATTCATCGAGACTAGAGCGAAGTCTCTATCTCTATAGCCAACTAAGGGAACTTGGCTGTAGAACTATGGTGATCCTCAATATGAATGATGTGGCTCTCTCTGAAGGAATTTTTGTTGGTAGCGAGAGGCTGTCTAAGATAATTGGCTGCCCTGTTGTAAAAACCGTGGCAAATAGACCTATAGATGTTGATAATCTGAAAAAAATTATAAAAAATTCTCTAGATAGCGACCAAATTGCCCAGACGTTATATTTTCGGGAGGTTTTGGATGATATTATAGGAAAAATTAGGCTACAGCTGTCGGATGAGGACATTGGAGACCTTACCAGGTACAGGCTTGAGAACAGTCAGAGGCTGGCCGGAGATATTTGCCATAGAGACGATGGATCCAAGGATGGAGAAGTTCTGAAAAATGCCATTGCAATAAAATTGCTAGAGGGAGAATCAAGTTGGAGCAATCACATAGCTAATCTGGGAGAATTAGAGAAGTTAATAGGAGAGGCAAATGATAGGCTAGAGTCGGAGTTGGGATCGAATCTACAGACTATGTTGATAGAGGATCGGTGGAATTTTGTGCATAGCATTGCCTCCAAATCTACACGGAGGATAGCTCAGAAGGCGTCCATTTCGGAGAAAATTGACAAAATTCTGCTAAATAAATTTGCGGGGATTCCAATTTTTATTCTGGTGATGTTTCTAGTGTTTAGCCTTGTCTTCAAATTGGGTAGTCCCATGGTAGGCCTGGCCGAAGCAACCTTCCGGGGAATATCAAACTATCTTACCGGATTTCTTGGGGCTAGGAATGCGCCTCCTCTTCTCACATCGCTAGTCATAGACGGCATAATAAATGGAGTTGGCACAGTTATTGCATTTTTTCCTAATATTTTCCTATTGTTTAGTTTTCTGGGACTTCTGGAGGATAGTGGCTACTTTTCAAGGGGAACATTTCTTATGGACCGAGCTATGATGTCTATCGGACTGGAGGGTAAGAGCTTTATTCCTATGCTGATGGGCTTCGGTTGCTCCGTTCCGGCTATGATGGGTACAAGAATTCTGGACCGAAGGAGAGACAGGATATTAACTATGCTCATAATACCGTTTATCTCCTGCTCTGCCAAATTGCCGATTTTCGTACTCTTTGCCTCTATATTTTTCCCAAACAATGCCGCAGCAGTAGTGCTTCTGCTATATCTAACTGGTTTTAGCATGGCAGCGCTGGCGGCAAAGATTCTTAGTATAACTGTTCTAAAGAACCGTTACCCATCATCGCTGTTCATTGAACTACCTGCCTATCATCTGCCAATATTACGAAATGTCCTAAAATATGGATTTCACAACGCCTGGGAATTTCTAAAGAGCGCCGGAACTTATATCATGGCCGGCATTCTAGTGGTATGGGGTTTAAGCAACCTACCTCTGGGAGTCGAGTATGCGTCGGAACACAGCTTACTTGGCATGGTTGGAGTCAAACTAGCATTCCTATTCAAGTACACGGGCTATGGATTCTGGCAAGCTGCTGTAGCATTAATTTTTGGCCTAATGGCCAAAGAGGTTGTTATCAGTTCACTGGCCACTCTCCTGTCTCTGGGCAACGGTAGCCTAGCAGCGGCTCTGAGGAGACATTTTACTCCGCTCTCCGCTTTCTCCTTCCTGATCACCATACTCCTGTATCCACCCTGCATTAGCGCTATCATAGTGTTCAAAAGGGAGGTAAAATCCTGGTGCTGGACTATTTTTATGGTTACATATACACTTTTTACAGCCATCACACTGTCAACGGTTTTCTACCAGGTCGGAAAACTCATGCACATATGACTGAACCTGACACATTAAGCCGGTAACCTCTTTAGCCAATTTTTGTTTCCTCTCAAATAATCCACACTAAGATGTTCTAATTCCTTTAATCTAAGAATTCCTCGCACTTTAGTGCGGGGTAGCTATGTGTTTTCTCGTCAAGTGCTAATATCTTTGTTGTTTTCTAGAATTTGTTGTGTTTTTTTATAGGTACTATATGAATT
>JAIRWJ010000022.1 GCA_031269065.1 Rickettsiales bacterium | reverse complement strand
TTTCCTTTGCGCTCAGAGATCCAATGCTAATTCCATTGGCCGCGAGACTTTCCTCTAGTGCGTTCATCATCACATGAGAGATATTTTGGCCAGATCCCAGTACAGGATCATCGGTAATTGCTTTGTTCAGACTTTTGCCCTCCTTGACTCTGACACCGGGGAATTTTTTTGCTAGTTCGACGCTCTCTCTTGATAGCCAACAGTCAAATAATTTACCATTGTTTTTTTCTAGATCATCAACAAGTTTTTTTACTTTCTTGCTCACATCATCCTTTACTGCAGAGCTAAGGACAGTGCTATTAAAGTCTTTAAGTTGTTCAATATATTTTTTATTTTCCCCAGCCACAGCACGCCTTTTGAGTTCTTCCTGATTGGCTTTTCTTAGTGTCTGGCAACCGGCCTGGACAGTCTTTTTGTTTTTGGAAGTCATATATTCATAACGATCGAACCCCGTATCCCCCTTATCTTCCCACTTCTTGCCACGAATTCTGAACAAAATATTTTTAAGTCGCCTCGAAAGGTCCTTGAAACGATCTATCATGCTGAAGGGTATCTTCACTCCTCTCGCCTCGGATTTCACCCTTTCCTCATCGTGTATGTTTTTGCTGTTACTCATATAATTTTGTAGCATAGCCTTGTCAGCAAACCCCTTTCCGACTGCAGCCATCCCGCCGATTCTTGCTACAGTTGCCAGTGTGTTGCTTCCAGTAATGTTTTTTACGACTTTAGCCAGAGCACCGACTGCTACCAACCCCATAATCGCTTTGGTACCCTCACTAATATAGAATGACACATTACCGGCATCCTTCCTATCGGGGTCTATCTCCTGGGTTCTTGCCAGAGCCTCCAGATAACTAATTTCACCAGGAGTTAACATTTCTCTGACTTTTGCCGCCCTAAACTCTTCTGTGTAGTTTCCATCTTTTTCCAATTCTTTTTTGAGTTCTTCCAGTCTTTTTCCGAATTCAACGGTGTCTATTTTTTCTTTCTCCACAAAAACTTCCGCCTGACTCAGGTAAATTTTCTGTGACCTTTCCCTGACAGGTCTGTGAGCAGCCTTAGCTCCGATCTCTGGTGTTCCATAGTAGTCCACTCTAAATTCTACATCCATCTTTATCAGCTCTTCACAGAGTATGTTGCGATAGTTGGCATCCATATGTTTATCGCTCGCCAGCGACAAAATTGTGTCCATCGCACTGGAGCGTTCATCAATAGAACCGTTTTTTGCTGCCCGAACAAGTGACTCGACGGTTTCCATGAGTCTAGCATAGTCCTTCCGAGCATTCTTATCATTATCAAAAATTACTTTGGTTCTTAGTAGATTAACTCTGTCTATGAGCCCATAAACCTCTCTCGGAGAAATATCTATCTCCTTCTCCAAAGCTGCAGGGATAATGTTCGTGCTGTCTTTATATTCTGCGATCCATTCGGTACAACTGGACACCATGGTTTCCCATGATTCAGATTTTACATGATCCATTATGTGACCCTCTATGAACTCTCTGGGCTTTCCTCCTCGGGCCACCGGTATGCGGTCTTTTTCATCTATATAGAAGGAGGCTAAATTTTTGATTGACTCATTTCCGCTATCAGAGATTTTAATTTGGGTACCGCCATTCGGCTGGTCGTAATTTTCGAACTCGGTATTCATCACAGACTCAAATAGTTTGGAATCAGCAATTTCCCTAAGTTTGTCTCCCATGGCAGATATGGTATCTGGAATCATTCTGAGTTGTCCACTATCAACCAGGCTTCTAAGTTGCTCTTCCGACAGGTCACCAATTTTCCCCTCTCTGGACAGGAATCCCAGCACAGCTGGTTGTAGATTATGCAATTTATTCGCCCGGGATAGGGCATTAATATGTTCTTTGCTCAATTTTTTAGCCTGATCTGGAGTTATAGCTTTGAGGTGACTTTCATCAAATCTGGCAAACTGCTCCTCAGACAGATTACTCAGAACCCCAGCTCCAAGCCCCCGGAGTGTACCAATGGACATAAAGTTTGGCTTCAACATCTCTCTAATTTTTTTCTTTCCAGATGTAACACTTTCATTTATGGCATTAAATTGTTCCGAATTCATCTGTCTGCTGAGACTTTCCAATCGGGATTTCCCCAGGTTTTTTTCGGTTATTATGTCACTATCCAGGCTAGCTATCACATTAGCACTTATAAAACCCAATTTCCCATTATCTATTAGGCTAGATAGTTGGACTATTGTGGTAGAAATGGTATCTGTGCTGCTTGTGAAACCAGATTTAAACTTTATTTTTGTTCCAAGTATCGCCAGCACGGCACCCGGCAGATGCTGCAGTTTGTTGTTTTTTATTAGGGCATCGACAGACTCCTCTGGCAGGTCTTCAACCTGTTCCTCACCTAAAACCTTGAGTTGGTCTGGACTGAGGCCGCCCACCTGCTGTGGCGTTAGCTTAGCTAGGGTTTTGGATTTTAACTCTGCAAGTACCTTTGGACTGATAGCCTCGATATTTATAGTTTGAATTTTTAGTTTTTTATTAAAAAATGAACCTACTTCGATGGTTGCCATGGCATCTAGTTGCTCCACCGTAAGTTCTCCTTCCAGTCTAGAATTACTCACATTATTCCTTTTTTTGGCTTTTATAAGATAATAATGAAACACTTCTTACACAAAGTCAATAGTACGCATCTGTATCCCCTAAATCTAGAATCCATTGGGCGAGCTTATCCGGTCCTCTCCGAGAATGGATGAAACTCTGGCCTGGTACAATCCTAGAGTGTATCTAGATTTCGGAATTTAGTCAGACCTGGTATAATTCTATTAAACAGTTCCAGAGTATTACGGCCCACATCGTTGCGTAGCACACCATAGTCTTCACCCAGCAGGACCGACAAAAATTCCGCCACATGCCGGACATAGGCAGGTTCATTTATCTTACCTCGCTGGGGAACGGGAGCCAGATATGGAGAATCCGTCTCTAAAATAATTCTGTCCCGGGGCACAATTTTGGCTATTTCCTGTAGATCACCGGCACTCCTGAATGTCACTATGCCAGAAAAAGATATAAATCCCCCGAGTTCTAAACCTTTCAAAGCCAGTTCCCTGCTGGAGCAAAAGCAATGGAGAACAAAGGCGAAGTACCCATTTCCGCTTTCAGATTTTAGAATGTCGATCATATCTCTGTCAGCCTCCCGGGAGTGAATGATTAGGGGCAGACCGCTCTGTCGACTAGCCTCAATATGTATTTCAAAATTTCTAATCTGATCTTCTTTATTTTCTTGATTATGGTGATAGTCCAGTCCAGATTCCCCTATTGCAACGACCTTTTCGCCAGCTGTGTATCGCATTATTTCACTTAACGTGATTTTCCTATTTTGCACCTCCTCCGGATGGTGTCCCACGGAACAAAACACATTATCGTACCTATTGGTACTCTCAATTATTTTCGGCATTTCGTCAATATGGGCACAGACATTGTTAATTACAGCCACTCCTTCGGCGTTGGCCCTCTTTACCACATCGTCGATATTTCTGCCCTGGTCGGCGATGTGCAGCAAATGGCAGTGACTGTCAATAAGAAAATTATATTCAAGGGTCATAAAAACAATTTCATCTTTTCTTTGACCAAAAAATTCAACACCTCATAGGTTTTCATTCCCTTGGAACTTTTCACAAAAACAAGATCCCTGTCGGCTAAAATGTTTTTGACACTGGAAATCAACTCTCCAATGCTAGCGAAGTGAATATGTGTAATATCTGTGCCCCCAAGAGATTCACCGAGTTTCTTCATATTGTCACCGACAGTTAAGAGAATATCTACCTTCGCTTCTATTAGCCTTTCACCCAGAGACTGGTGAAATTCGTTGGCTTTGCTGCCTGTTTCTAGCATATCACCCCATATGCAGACCTTTCTGGCTGTTTTACCTTGAGCGAAAATGTTCTTCATGAATTCTAGTCCGCTGATGAAGGCATCTGGAATCACGGCATTGTAAGATCCATTGATTATACTCAGGTTTATAGTCCTACCACCTGACTCGTAGCTGGCGTATTCGACATTATTTCTTCCTCTCGGAGTTTCCTGGGATGATATAGCCTCCAGAGCCTTCTCCCAGGGAAGTTCCAGATATTTCACAACTGCCAAAGCTGCCATAGAATTGTAGGCAATGTTGTAATCTATGTTTTCAAAATCACAGGAATACTTTTCTTCTCCCAGTTGATAGACTACCTTCGCCCCATTGCCAACAACTTCGTGTTTCTTTAGGCAAATATCTGCCTTCGAACCACGTCCAAAGGTTATTATTTTACCAGCCTTAGCCGAAGCTCGACTGTACATAAATTCATACCAACTGTCATCCATATTCAGCACAGCTAGCTTTGCGCCATCTCTGACTATTTGTGATTTCTCCAAAGCTATGTTTTCCTCGGAGGAGAAATAACTAATGTGAGATGGTTTGATATTCATAACTATGGCTATATCTGGTCTAACCAGATCTACCAGTTTACCCATTTCCCCAATATCTCCGACACCCATTTCACAGACGAGATAATCAACATCAGCCGGACTGTTGGCTAGTGTCGTCAGTGTACCAATATAATTATTGAAACTCAGCTGGCTACAATGAATTTTGCCGTAGCAGGAGAGTGTTCTGGAAACTATGTCCTTCGTGCTGGTCTTTCCGATGCTTCCTGTTATTCCTAGCACGGTCCCTTTGATTCTATTCCTAGAAAATATGGCTAAATTCTCAAAGGCTTTCAGAGTATCCTTGACTAAAATTATTCTTTTTTGGCTGCCCAGACCAGCAGGCAAGCGCTCTGCCAACACCAGAGCCGAATCATTTGCCCTAAGAACCGACTCTATAAAGTCGTGGCCATCATTTCTATCACCTTTTTTAGCCACAAAGAGAGTCCTATCCGTCACCTCCCGACTATCGAATACTACGTGATCAATGGAGAAAATTCCGCCCCTGTTGATATCAACTATATCATTTCCCAGAGCGTCTTCAAGGTCATTCAGATTAAATGACATTTAAAAATTCCGGTTATTTGGACAAATTATAGCCCATTGACTTTAATTTCCAATAGTCCCAACCATATAGGCATGAGCCGTGGCCGTTTTTGCAGAAGCACGATGACATGCCTACACTCAGATAAATATGTAATATTTTGCCCTTTAGACACGAAATTAGGTCTATGGTTCATTCGAAGGCTGTGAATTCACTAATTCTAGATGGTTTCCCGAAGTAACAACTCCAAATTCTTTTTTTGTAAAAACTAGTAGATAGCCGGAGGCTATGGCGGTTCCAAGAAGAGATGACCCCCCATAGCTGAGAAAAGGCAGTGTTATGCCCTTGGTGGGCAGTAGGTTCAGAGAAACACAGAGATTCACGAAAACCTGCAGGATCAATAATAAAGTCAAACCATTCATCGCAAGAAATTCATAGTTGCTGCTTTTTCTGCCCGCCAGTAGTATGATCCGCAGGGCGATATAGAAATACAACAGCACTATCAGAAAGACCGCCAAAAACCCGAATTCTTCGGCAATTGCTGGGAAAATAAAGTCTGTGTGAATATCCGGAATATGATCTTTGATTTTCCCTTCTAAAAAACCCCTTCCAAGCCAGCTGGCGTTTCTGTAGGCCATCAGCGACCTCCGAACCTGGTAATTTGCCATATTCGGATCCCTAACACTAGAGATAAAGCTTGTTATTCTGTCTGAAACGTGTGGAAATGTTGTGCAGGTGGCAACAGACATGACCACAAAGACAATGACTAGGTAAAAACAGTGTCTCGGTTTGAAAAAATCTGTCATCAGTATCTGGATCGAAAGAACTATAGTGAGTAGTAGGGAGGTACCTATGTCCGGCTGTCTGAATATAAGCAGAGTTACCGTGGAGTATATGGCCATCAGAGCCACGAGAATTTTTGGATTAGTAGTCCGGGAGAATTTGTCCAACAGTTGGGCAAACACCAGAATTACGGATGGTTTTATGAATTCAGAGGGTTGTACAGACAGCCCAGCGATGTAAAGCCATCTCTTTGCCCCCTTTGTCTGGAATCCAAAAAATGGTACCATGAATAGTAATAGCAAACTGACCTGAAACAGCAGGAGCGAGGTTCCCCGAGCAACCCTTGAGTTCATATTTGACATAAGAAATATGAGAACCAGCGAAATGAGAGAAAAGGCTAAATGGCGCTCGAAGAAGTAGTAGTCGCTGACTCCAATTCGGACAGCTACCGGAACACTAAAACTATAGCTAAA
>JAIRWJ010000074.1 GCA_031269065.1 Rickettsiales bacterium | reverse complement strand
AAACTCCAATTCAAAACTTTCAAAAAAAATTAAAGAAATATTACTACCCATTGAACCCTAAAAAGTCCAACTGTACTTACTATACAACACTTCTGTGTAAATAAAATATTTTTTTGAATTGACTTAATTCACAGCATATGAGACAAATTCACTCCCCCCTCTGTTAGACTCCTGTAAATGTTACGAAAACTGAATGATTACTAGAAGTCGCGGAGCACAGGGGTTGGACGTATTCGAGAATACGTGAGCAAACGAGCGTCGGAGCAACGAAGCAGGCATCAGTTTATATGGTTATTTGCATGGAATTAACAGGTTATGAACCTGTATAACATGACGATTAATTGACAATATTTTGGTTCGTGCTACTATGGTTGCACTAACTGTTTACCAACGGTATGCTGAATTTTAGAACTGCAGAACTTATTGCTACATTTCTGGGGCTGGGCTGGAGCAGACTTTGCCCTGGCACCCTTGGTAGTGTGGCTACGCTCCCGCTTTGGTTTCTGATTATGTCGCTGGTCAAATACTTTGAGCTTCAAAGTCCAATGCTGTTTATGGCCCTTGCTATTCTTGTATTGTTCTTTTTGGCTCTAAGGGCTGTGGATATTTACCTTAAAAAAAAAGGTGACCCGGCGTATGATCCACCAGAGGTGATTGCGGATGAGATTATTGGGCAGTTGCTGAGTTTTTTTCTGTCTCTGCTAATAATTGCGTCCCTTGGCAAAGTAGGTCTGGATCTCATGCAGGAGAGCTATGGCTATATGCTGTACATTTTCGGCTTTGTGACTCCTGTAGTTTTTTTTAGGATATTTGATATATGGAAGCCGGGAATTATAGGCATAATAGACTCTAAAATGAAGAATGCTCTGGGGATCATGCTGGATGATGTCGTAGCTGGCTTCCTTGCCGGTTTGACCAATCTGCTGCTGTTCAGAGTCGTCTGGGCGTTTATTCGGTAGTCTATGAATGTTCTAATTTTTTCTAATGACCTGTTTTTGATCAGCTCTCTGAGAACAAGATTTGAGAGGGAAGCTAGTGTCAAGGTATTTGATCAGAATGGGCTCGTGGAAATGGGTTCACAGAATATTATTCTGTTTGACTCTGTGGGACTATGTTTTGTAGATGAGATTTTGACTGGTCTGTGTCTCAGCGGTAAACTGATACTAAATATAGGTCTGAGATCTGCAGAGAATGCTGTAAATGTGCGGACTCCATTCAGAATAGACAGTATCCTGCAAAAAATATCAAATTTCATAGCTCATAGTCGTGCAAATACTATTTTCCGTAGTTTTGGGATGTTAAATTTCGACGAAGGTACGCTGGTAAATGGTAACACTATTATTAGATTTACAGAGAGAGAGATGGAGTTGATTAGAACAGTTGAAAAAGGAAAAATAACCAAAAAAGACCTAGTGAGGGCTGTTTGGGGTTCAAAAACACAAAACGACCAGGTTCTGGAAACTATGTTCTACAAAATAAAACGAAAACTTGCGGAAGGTGGCATGGAAAGTTTTATAAAGTTTAGCGATGGATGCTACCAAATTGACGACCTATGAAAATTAAGAAAAAAGTGATTGACAGATCCCTTGTGACTAATTTTAGGCTACGCAGGTCTTCTAGGCTAAGAGATATATTGAACGAGATCTTTTCCAGAAGTGAATTTTTTTCCGGAGACAAGCAGGTTTTTATCAATGTTCTTAAGGTCGATATGGATGGAAACATGATGGGCGCAAAGGTATTTGTGGATACTTTCGGTCTAGAACCTAGGGACCAGCTGAGCCTTGTGAAAAAATTAAATAACGACTTTGCCGGGCAGATCAGAACAATTTTGGCAGAGAAAATCAGAGCAAAAATTGTTCCGAAGTTACAATTCTACCATATGGGAGACCTTGGAAGGGAGAACAGAGTTCTAGAGCTAATCGAAAAATGTGGTCAGAGCTCTGATGACTAGCAACTTTTCAACTGGCAACAGATTTGTAAGTCTGGCCACTTCTGCAAAGAAACTGCTGGGACCTGTTGTGAATGAGCCAAAATATAAGATTATACACAATATATTGACCAATTGGAAGAATATAGTGGGGGAAAAATATGAAAGGTTTTGTTCCTTCGAAAGAATCATTCTGGATAGAACTGGCAGCCAGGGGACTATCTATCTGATAAGCTATAACTCATCGGCCTCTTTCTACCTCGGTAACAACAGCTTATATCTAGTTGATAAAATAAATTCTCTATTTGGCGAAGAAATAATCAGCAAAATACTGGTCAGAGAGATTCCTACCATAGTAAATCCCACGCCCCGAGAAAAGATCAAAGTGCAAAAAATCTCCGAAAGGGCCGATACTTCGGAAACCGGCGAACGTTTGCTTAAAAGTTCTCTAGAGGGACTAAGAGAATGCTTTAGACCAGACAGTGACTAGGTGGACAGACTTAGCTCATCTAACATCAACTCATCTACCATCGACCAAAGCTTCAACCAGTTCTCTAATAGATGGAATATGGCCGTTCCTATACATGGGATCGATTCCGAACCTGTAGGCCTCGCTGCCGGCAAAACGCAGCTGCCGACGAGCATTCTCGTTGTTCTTAGCATTCTGCAGTGCCTTTTGGATACATATTTTCCTGAAATCCGGAATCCTTCCTGTGCTATAATGAGTTTCAGCTAACTGACTCCAACAGCTAAACTGGCACTGGCTCAGACAGCCACAGCAACTACGCATATCCCTCTTCATTTCCTCAAGTTCATCGGGCCTCAGAAATAGGATCGTCCTATCGGGAGTTTTCACAATTTCTGTGTAGTCCCCATTAGACCATTTGTTTGTGATCTCTAGATCTCCCTCTCTTATAAACACCGTGGAATTGCCGGATATTACTAGTCTAGAGCTAAACTCACCAGTCTGAAGGTCAGAATAGCCAACCTGTCTGCTGCTCCTATCAAATAGCTCCCGCAGAAAACTATTATTTATGGCCAAAGAGTAAAAGCCCGTTGGACTGAAACTGTTTATCCTTATATCCTCTGGTTTTAGGTTGAGTAACATTTCCTTCCACTCATCGGAAATTGGACTTTCCTTTGTTAACATAGGCCTGGTACCGAATTGGAAGGCCACGTTTCCGATATCCGGGCTATTAAGATAGTTTTCATAGTCCGCTAAATTCCATACTCCTCCGGCTATAACTATGAAAGTATTTTTCAGGCCAGCTTCGTTCATGAAATTCCTTAACTCTTTTGTTCTTACATAGGTGTCGCCCTTCACAAGGGGATTTTCACTATTAGACAGGCCATTGTGACCACCAGCTCTCCAGGGACATTCATAAATCACAGCTCCCAGCCAATCCCGGGTCCTCTCGAAACTTTTCTTCCAGAGTATCCGAAAGGCCCTCATGGACGAGACTATGGGAAAATAATTTATTTTGAATTTAGCACATATATCCCCTAGTCTATAGGGCAGACCAGCTCCGCAGACCACTCCCTGGACCATGCCTTTTAGCTTTGCTAGTGCGCTGTCCAGTATCCTTTCGGTTCCACCCATCTCCCAGAGGACATTCATATGAATTCTTCCGTAGTTCTGGGCTATTTCTTTGGCAACTCTGGCATGGGCCATGATTCCGTTTATCGAATTCTGCAGCATCTCAATATGCCTCTCTATTCTGGTCCTAGCCTTCAGAAGAACCTTAACAAATTTTCCATTCCTGTCTATCGTGTCCGGATTAACTCCGGAAAACGTGCCCACACAACCATTCACGGCGAAATTGCCAGCGGTTACTCCAGTTGAAATTCCTATTCCCTTTCCACCCTCAAATATTGGTAGAAGCCTTTTACCACCAATGATAAACTCTTTTAGATTCTTAAGCATATAAATTCATCCACATCCAGAGGAGTATAATAGTGCACGAGTTGTTCTTGTACAGGGAAACTAATAAATTGTCAATGTCGCCACTTTTCCCTCATTTGGACACGTTTAGTTTCAAACAATCCTGAACA
The DNA here is from genome assembly GCA_031269065.1 of Rickettsiales bacterium. GTDB lineage: Bacteria > Pseudomonadota > Alphaproteobacteria > Rickettsiales > UBA1997 > CALXRO01. The sequence continues at coordinate 3,683 of JAIRWJ010000074.1, read as the reverse complement.
GATAGTTACTTTGGAGTTATTGGAATTATAATTCTTAGAATGATCCAGGCTAGATCACCATCAGGGCGCTCAAAATCCCGGTGGTAGCAATGCTAGGAAATGTTAAGTAAGATAACCCCTCATCTGTTACTGTCCAGCTGTACACCTAGATATGAATTATTTGTTTGTATGTTATAACCCTGTACAAAAGGAATGGGGGATTGTTTTTATCAAATCAGGCTTTATCCTCTTCAAATATAGAATAACTGAGTGTTTGAGCCAATTCTATGCAGGGGGAAAAGTTATTAGAATTTCTGATGGAACAGTTGGACAATCATAAAATTGATGATATAGAGGTTATAGATGTTCGTGGGAAGACCTCACTGGCTAGTTATCTGATAATTGGTACAGGAAGGAGTGAAAAACACATAGAAGCCTCTATGGAACGGATTAGGCTGGCTCTGAAGGGAAAAGAGGCTTTACTGAAGGTACCCGAAGGAAAACATAGTGGTTGGATTATCTTAGACCTGGGTGATCTGATACTACATCTCTTCACGGAGGAGGAGAGAAATAGATATAGATTGTCTCATCTATGGAAGGAAGAAATGGTTAGTGGTTCGGTCTAGTAAAAATCACATTTATTAAACTTTAAAAATGACAATTGCTGTGTCTATAGAAAGAGAGAAGGTTGTGGATAGGGTTTGTCTGACGACTCCCATATACTATGTGAATTCAGAACCCCATATTGGGGGAATCTATACTACACTGATGACCGATCTTATGTGCAAGTTTAATAGACTGAATGGTAGGGAAACCTGGTTTCTGACCGGCACCGACGAGCATGGTCAGAAAATACAGCAGTCTGCCGGGGCTGCTGGTATTGGGGAACAGCAATTCGTCGACCTGATGGCCGGAAAATTTTATGAGATTAATAGATACATGAAATTTGACCAGAGCGACTTTGTAAGGACAACGGAGAACAGGCATAAGCTCTTTGTCCAGGATGTGTGGAGAAGACTTAGAAAAAATGGTTGGGTATACCGAGGGAAATACTCTGGTTGGTACTGCGTTAGTGATGAGGCCTACTACACTAAGGATGACTTGGTAAAATCAGTCGATGGAGAACTTAAAACAACTCTGGGCAAGACCGTGGAGTGGAAGGAGGAGGAAAGTTATTTTTTCAGACTTGCCAAATTTCAAAGGATTCTTCTGGAACTATATAGTAGTACGGATTTTATCCAGCCTTCCTTTAGAAAAAATGAAGTTGTTGCATTTGTGAGTGGTAAAAGCATCAGAGAACTAGAGACGGAATCCTATAGAGAGGATTTTCTCAGGGATCTTTCGGTCTCTCGGAACAACTTCTCCTGGGGAATAAAAATTCCCTGTGATGGCAATGGAAAAGAGCTAATAGATGGTGATAGCTGGATTTGTGATGTTGATGAAAATGATAGGCATGTTATCTATGTCTGGCTTGATGCTCTATTCAACTACCAGTCGGCACTCCAGAGCTTTGGCATACTCGATAAATTCTGGAAAGGTGGACGAGTTGTGCATTTCGTTGGCAAGGACATACTCCGATTCCATACAGTGTACTGGCCAGCCTTTCTAATAGCTCTGGAATATACTATAGATGAAATAGATAGAGTAAAAATAGAGGATGTGTTGGCTAGAAACATACTTCCGACAACGGTCTTTGCCCATGGCTGGTGGACCAGGGATGGCAAAAAGATGTCGAAGTCTCTAGGTAATACCCTAAGCGCAAAGGAAGAGATAGAATTTCTGGTTAGAGAGTTTGATCTAGAGGAAGATATTGCTATCGATTATCTGAAGTACTATCTTGCAACGGAAATACCTTTTGGAACCGATGGGGACTATTCTAGAGCAAGATTTCTAGAAAAAGTCAATGCCGAACTGGTAAATAACGTTGGAAATTTGATTCATAGGGTATTGATGATGCTGGACAGCAATTCTGGAGGGGAAATAGAGGAGATAAGAATTTCTCCCCGGGAAGAAATGAAAAGCCTGCTCCTCAGCGAAACTCTCAATAAATTTGACTATCTGGGCCTTAGAGATCTTATTATAAATATCTCCACAAGAGCGAATGGTTATATGGAACGAATGGCTCCATGGAATCTAAAAAAAGAAGGCAAAATCGGAGAAATGCTTTCTGTGCTGGAAGAAGAACTTCAGGATATATTCAGAATATCTATTCTGCTGCAGGTATTTTGTCCCTCCATAGCAAAGCGGGTCTTGGACCACTTTGGGGTAGTTGACAGGAAATTTTGTACCCTCTACGGAGGAAGCTCTGGCTATATTCCAAAGCGGCAGCTGGCAAAGCCCAGAGTCTTCTTTCCTAAATTGGAAAATCCTAAGAGAAGCTGAAACAAGAGTCTCTATGGTTTAGTTTATATTACCTACCTGCGCCTAGTTCTGCCTTTTCTACCGGCCGATTTGTTGCCTTTTTCAGAATCATAATCAATTTCTATATTCTCAAATTCTTCCATGGCAGAGCCCATGGATTCCAAATTAGTCTCCCCATTAGCAACGTCTCTGGTGTTAGCGGAAATTCCTGTGTTGGAGCCTTTTTGTATCTTTCTTCCGTGGTGAGCTGGCTCCACAATCTCTAAAATTCTTGTATTTCCTTTGAGAATCTTATCCAGACCGGATTTCGCTATTTCTGCTGCTATTTTCGAGAGTGTGCATCCATTGCCCAGAGCCGCAATGCTACTCAGGTTTGCCTCTAGTTCACTGAAGGTCTGTCCAGGGGACATTGTATAGTTATTCACATTGATGACTGTCGGCATCTCGCTGAAATTATATCTCAGATATTCGAGAAACAATTGGCTAGGCTTCCCACCAAATGGATCTCGATGCAGCACTGTTTTACCGGAATTTTTATCCTTTAGGACTTTCATGGCAACCAGTCGATGGCATCCAGTTGTTCCGGAAGCAACCGTATCATCAATAAAAATACAGTCAAATAGCTCGCTAGCTGGAGAAGACTCCAGCATATCTGGACTAATATTTTCACTTGCTGATAGAAAAATAAAGTTTTTATCCAATCCCAGGATTTTGGAATAATTGCCTCCATCATCTAGCATAGTCCTCAATTCAGAGGCTTCGGGGATCCTGGGGGGTATTTTTTCCGGCTCTGCCTTCAAAAGATTGTTGATGTAGCTTTGCCTCATCGCCTCCGAAGTACAAAGAATATATTCATCGAGAATACTATCACGTTTATCAATATCACTTTGGCTAATAGGAAGACTATCACTGTTTCTACTATCTATTATATATAGAAATTCAGCTAGATCTCTGTCCCGGACAGATTTCGAATTGGCTATCGATGACAGCTTGCCGGAACCGCATAATTCTGCATAGGCACCCCAGCCATTATTTCTCAGACAAGAGTTATTCTCCAAAAACTCAAAAATTTTACTCCGACGGTAGGCCTCCACCAAAATGGGCAATAGATGCTCATCCCGAGCCTCCTTCAGGACCGATAAACTAAATGCTTCTCTACTCATACTTTCCCCCATTTTTTTAAAAAGGCCTGGATACCGCTCAGTCAGTCAACCAACTAGCTCCTCAGATGCATCTGAGTCTAAATATAAAAAGTTTAAAGTAAATAGTTATGAACCCAAGAACAGGGAAATGTCAGGGATTATTCATTAGATTTATTGAGTTTTTATCATATAAATTTCATA
>JAIRWJ010000063.1 GCA_031269065.1 Rickettsiales bacterium | reverse complement strand
ATTATTGGAAGATAAAGATAATACGAATCAGGCCTTCAAAATTATATAAACAATAGTTACTAAGGCTAATCTGCTCTCCGAAAGAGGTCATCTAGCGATAAACTGCAATGCGGGCATTGGTCGCACAGGTTTCCTCTCTTCTATATTTATAGCCAATGAACTGTCTAGAATGGAAAAATACAGAGACGCAAGTCTAGAAAAGCTCGTCAATGGTAGCCTGGAGTTTTTCCAAGATCAGGTTCCATGCTTTCTACATGATGATCAGATTTTACATCTCTATGAGCTTTCTTCTAGATTCTTTCCTGATTTTGCCAGGAATAGCCAAGACATAAAAGACTGTTATATGTTTAGAAGCGGTTATAATGAATATGAATGGGACAAGAGCTATAATCTAATGAGAATCAGATATGGTCCCTATAGAAAGCAGGTAAATAGAATAAAGGATCAAAGTAAGGCGAAGGAGTCAATTTTTGGAGAAATAAAATGAAGACAGTGTTTCTGAGTGGCCCCATGGTCGGAATAAAAAGGGAAGAGGGTATGGGCTGGAGAAATGAGATTTCTCGAATACTAGAGAACAGATTCAGGATTCTATCTCCCTACAGGGGGCGTGAATCAAAGGAGACTTTTAGTAACCCAAAATGCGCCGTTGTTCGTGACAAGAGTGATATAAGAACATCGGACATAGTTATTGTAAACGATAGTTTTGAAAATGTTTCCATGATTGGCACGTCTATGGAAATTCTCTACGCCTACGAAAACGAGAAAACTATTATAGCTTTTGGTGGTAACCATCGGGGAAACTATTGGCTTGATTACCACCTGACAACCAGAGTTGAAACGCTGGAAGAAGCCTGTAATCTGTGTTTGAGGTTGTATCATGACTAGTGGAGTGGAGATTAGTTTCGTAACTTCCAATAGAGGCAAAGTTCTAAGTCTGGAGAGCCAACTGAAGGATTCTGATTTTATTCTGAAGCAGATAGTTCTAAAGGGCCTATATGAAATTCAAAGTTCCTCGCTGAAGGAAATAGCAATCCGGAAAGCCGAATGTGCTTACGAAAAAATAAGAACTCCGCTGGTTGTGAGTGATTCAGGTCTATTCATAGATGCCCTAAATGGTTTTCCAGGGACCAACACAAAGTATTGCCAAGAAACCCTGGGGGTAAAGGGTATAGTCAAACTGATGGAGGACAAATCTGACAAAACCTGTTATCTCGATAATATCTTAGTTTTTACTCCTGATGGAAATAAATTCTATCCATTTGTGGGCAAAGTGTTTGGCTCTATAGCTGAAAAAGTTTCTAACAACAAAAATCCAAGATCCTGGGGCGCGATCTGGAGTATTTTTATACCGAAAACAGCCAACAGAACAATAGTGGAGCTAGGGGAACGTGAGTATCAGACCATCAGAGAGAAAGCTCAAGTCCGTTCGGTTTGGGTTGATTTTAGAAATTTTCTAGAGGAATTCTATGGAAAAAATTAGACAAAGGGAGTATAACTATTATTCATTCACCTTAGCTGTAAGGCTGGAGGTTACTACATGAAAGGAATCATCATGGCGGGTGGTTTGGGATCAAGGCTTTTCCCAACGACTAAATCTATAAATAAACATCTAATTCCTATATATGACAAACCTATGATATACTATCCTCTATCCACACTGATGCAGTTTGGTATAGAGGACATCACACTAATTTCAACACCTGGAGCCATTGACATGTTCAGAGAACTGCTCGGAGATGGGGAACGATTTGGTATTAGCATTAGATATTTTGTACAGAAAGAACCAAGGGGCATAGCCGAGGCTTTTCCGATTGCCAGTGATTTTTTGGGAAATGATGACGTATGCCTAATACTTGGAGATAATATTTTTTACATTGATCCCTACATTGAAAAAATTAAAGAGCAGACTTTGAGAAATAAAGACTGTGCAAGTATTCTCTGCCGTTCCGTCAGAAATCCGAAAGAATATGGAGTAGTTGAATTATCCAGGGATGGTAGAGTTTTATCGCTAGTAGAAAAACCATCCGACCCAAAATCAAACCAAGCGGTGGTTGGCTTGTATTTTTATCCGAATGATGTTGTAAAAAAAGCAAATACTTTGAAATTTTCTAATAGAAATGAATTGGAAATTACTGATTTAAATAAACTGTATATGGATGAGGGAAGACTTAATGTTATAAAAATGACAAAAAACTGTGCCTGGTTTGATGCGGGCACCGTGGAGTCATATATAAGGGCATCTAATTTTGTGAGACATTTCCAGATAGCCGGAAATCAGATGCTTTCCTGTCCAGAGGAAATAGCCCTTATTAGGGGATATATAGGGAAGAGCGAACTTGCGTCAACTATAAAAGCTGTAGGTTTTGAGAATTATTATTTGAGACATTTGAAGGAAATTTTTGGCAGGGACGTGTAATTATTTTTGGAGTCATCATGAAAAACATTTTAGTAACGGGAGGGGCAGGTTTTATAGGATCAAACTTTATAACATATTTTTTAAAAAAATATGGTAGTAGATTTAATATTATAAATGTTGATAAACTCAGCTATGCAGGAGATCTCAGAAATCTAGATGAAGTTAATGAATTTGAAAATTATTATTTTATTGAAGCCAATGTTACCAATAGAAAATTAGTTGAAAATACATTTAAAAATTTTTCCATAGATACTGTTATCCACTTTGCTGCAGAGAGTCATGTAGATAATTCCATAGATAGCCCTGAAGTTTTTGTAAACAGCAATATAAAAGGAACTTTTGTATTATTGGATACAGCCAGAAAAATGTGGGATTCTGGAGAAGATAAGTTGTTTATTCAAATGTCGACTGACGAAGTGTATGGCAGTGTGGGCGAAACTTCAGACTGTTTTTATGAAAATTCTCCATATAGACCAAGTTCACCCTATTCTGCCTCTAAGGCTAGTTCCGATATGTTAGTGGAAGCCTATGCTAAAACCTATGGCCTGAGGGCAATCATACCACGCTGCTCAAACAACTATGGTCCTCGGCAGCATGTAGAAAAATTAATTCCGAAAATAATAAAAAATGTTGTAGAGAGGAGGCCAATTCCTTTGTACGGTGATGGAAAAAACATACGGGACTGGACATATGTATTAGATAGCTGCAGAGCGATTGATTTGCTACTCCATAGAGGTAGGGCTAATAATACGTACAATATTGGAGCTGCCAGCGAAAAATCGAATGTCGACGTCGCCGAAACTATATGCGATATATATGACGAAAAGTACTCCAAAAGTACGGAGAGTAGCAGAAAACTGATCACATTTGTGGATGATAGACCAGGACATGACAAAAAGTATTCACTTAACTGTGAAAAATTACGTAGAGAAATAAATTGGTACCCGGAGAAAAACTTTGAGGTGGGAATTTTAGAGACTATAAACTGGTATATGAGAAATAGATATGAAAAATGAAAGCATACTAGTCACCAAACCATTTATGCCTCCTAGGAAGGAATATGACGCTTATCTCGATAAGATATTTAGCAGCAGAGTTTTGACGAACAATGGTCCTCTTATTAGAAAACTGGAAAAGAAGTTGGAAAAGTACCTGGACTCTGGATTTTTATATTTTATTGCTAATGGAACTTTATCTCTGCAGATCGCACTGAAGGCCTTGAAAATAGAAGGGGGAGAGGTAATAACAACCCCATTCTCCTTTGTGGCTTCCACAACCTCAATACTCTGGCAGGGTTGTAATCCAATATTTGTTGACGTGAATGAAGGTGATTTTAATATAGATGCAAACCTAATAGAAAAATCTATAACTGAAAAAACTAGGGCAATTCTAGCGGTTCATGTTTTTGGATACCCATGTGATGTGGATAAAATAGAGGCTATTGCAAGTAAATACGATTTGAAGGTAATCTATGATGGTGCCCATGCATTTGGAGTCAGATATAAAAATAAATCTCTGATGAGTTATGGCGATGTGTGTACTGCTTCCTTCCATGCAACTAAATTATTTCATACAATTGAAGGAGGAGCCTGTATTACAAATAACAAAGATGTGGCCAAAAAAATCAGTCTGATAAGGCAATTTGGGTATGACGATAGTAACTATGTGTGTCAAGGTATCAATGCAAAGGCCTCTGAATTTAATGCCGCCATGGGACTAGCAAACTATAGATATGTAGACAGAATAATTGAAGAGAGGGGGCAGCTAACAGCTCTGTATAACAGTTTAATTGACTCTGATATAAAGAGGCAAGTACCGAATTTTAGTTTTGATTACAATTATGCATATTATCCCATATTGTTTAAGAACGAAGAGGAATTAATGAAAGTATGTAAAATACTAAATGATAATGATGTATATCCCCGTCGTTACTTTTACCCATCTCTTAACAAACTATCTTATTTAGTAAAAAGGCAGGTATGTCCAGTAGCTGAAGACATAAGTAGCAGGGTAGTCTGTCTACCTCTATATAATGGTTTGGGTAGGGAAACAGTGGAGAAGATATGTAAGATAATATCGATAAATACTAAGTGAAAATTTGTCTAGGCCTAATAATATTATTTTTGTTATTCATTAACTCTTTTACGTGAGCTAACCATCCAACTGATCGAGCCAATATAAAAAACATTAAAAACATCTCTTTTTTTATTCCCAGACTATGTAGAATTATACCTGAATAGAAGTCTATATTTGGACATAATTTCCTCTCTAAGAAGTAATCATCGTTAAGCACGTACTTCTCAAGTTCTCTGAGTTTATCAAACAATGAATCTCTTAATACAAGAGCATCTTTATCAATTATTTTCTTCATAATGTTGGCGCGTGGATCAGATATTGTGTAGACCCTGTGCCCAACACCAGGTATTTTGAATCCCTTTTCTTTTACTGAATTAATTATGTTTCTAACATCGCTCGGACTACTCGTTCTTTCCAACAAACTAATGAGTTCCACACCAGCGCCCCCATGCCTTTTCCCCTCCAGCGCTAAAATTCCACCCAGAATTATATTGACCAGATCGCTGTCAACGCTAGTTAAAATTCTCACGCTGGTAGTAGAAGCATTTTGCTCGTGGTCCATATGAATTATCAGGAATTTTTCTATCAGGTTTACCACGCGACTATCCACTGTCTTTTCAGCAAAAAACATGGATAAAAACGATTTAATGTATCCATCTCTCACAATGTCTTCTATGCCTATTGTCTTACTACTGAGACTTTGATTTATCACCGCTATGATAATTGGAATACTGGAGATAAATTCGTATGGATTGTTACACGAAGAATGACCCAAAATCAGCATGAGCAGTACCCGAAGTAGTTCCAGTGGACTAAATTTTTTACAGAGCGAATTAGCTTCCCGTACAATTATGTCATAAATTTCTACATTTGGACTAATACGTGTTTCGAGTTCCAACCTTTCTCTGTTTTCTAAAAATTTTCCTTCTAGCATAAGGGCTACCACTTCCAAATAATCACGTTCGATAATTATTTCTTCCAAATCATATCCTCTGTAGTATAGCTTGCTATTCGCTGCGTCTATGAATGTTATGTTGGATTTGCATAGAGCCACCGACCTCAATGATGGATCATATATGAAAAATCCTGTTTTCTCGTAAAAATCTTCAAAATCTACAGCAGACGGACCTTTCTTAGCCCTTACAAAACCGAAACTATAATTATTACCACTACGTTTGTCTAGAATGGCAACCTCATCACTCATATTCTATCGCCAATAACTTTAATCCTAAATCCATTACTCTGACGAAGCACCGGAAGCGAAAAAATTGCAAAAACCCCTCCCGCTCCCGTTGGCCATCTTGCTTTCCAAGCGCACAGTAGCAACATTACCTAGAGAAATCAATAGGGTCTGCGCACGAAAATTTTAGACATGATCCAATTATTCTAGATTAGATATTTGAATAGATTTTCCAAATTATTTTGGTTTGCTCAGGTCATTCCAGTCCATTCCGTAGCATCTGCTAGCTAATATACCGCCGATGAAGATTTGTGTTTCATTTCTGAGTTTATCACTGGCTGTGTAAAAATTAAATCTAAGGTCACCGTGGTGTCCGATGAGCCGGCAGGCAAATAGTCTGAGCTTTGTCGACTTACCGTGTTGCACCGGAGCCTCGCTGGTGGCCAGAGGTCTTTCTCCCCTCAGGAACCTCAGATAGACTTCATACTGGGAGAAGTCACAGAGCTCCTCCTCCCAGTCGCGGGTTTTTAGAGCATCGGCTCCCAGCAGATCTTGATAAATGTGTAGATAGAAGCTGTAGAAATTATTTCGTAGATTCTCCACCGTTTCTGTTTTGTTTCCTCGCATCCAGAGTAGCTTTTCTTTTTTCCATGAGAGCGAGCAGTTCTTCCGAAGGAATAATGGGCACTGGGTCATTGCCCTCCGAATCGGTGCTAGCCATCCGGTCCACTGGCTCCTCTCCCACCGTATCTCTAATCAGCTCAAAGGCCCTCAGGTCTCCCTCCATGGCTTTTCTGAGAACACCTAGGGCCATTGCTTCTTTGTTTGTAATGATTTTATCCCCATAATCAATCTCTATATCAAGAATACTTTCAAATATTTCTCTAAGAAATTTCTTATGTCTTCTAGCCTCTCCTGACTTTCTGCCACCTATGGTCCCATTTTTCCTGGCTTCATCTCGGCTTTGGTTGGAAGTGAATTCAAAGGGTTTTAGGTTCTCTGAGTTTGGCACGGTGTATTAAGCCGATTTTCCCAACTAAAAGATGTCAAGGCTATAACTCTGATTTTTCTGGCTATAGCCAATTCTACGGCTTTGATCAGGTTTGGCGAATTACCAGAGCTCGTCGACACAACCACTAGCGCATTATTATCATACAATAGAGTGCCCAAAGATTTTCTGTAAACATTTTCAAAACCGTAGTCATTTGCAAAACATGTGATCAGAGAACCATCGCTTAGTGCGACAGAACGAATTCCACAGTGATTAAGTATGTCCTCGGAGATATGGGAGGCTATACTACAGCTACCGCCATTACCGATTACATACGTGTAGGCTCCAGAGTTTTTGACGCCATCCAGTATTTTTCGAAAATATTCAAAAGATTCATCATAGCTTACCTCAACTGACCTGGCGAAAAACTTTGCTACACAGATCGAGTGCCATAATGTCTTAAACCAAAGGTTATCGTCTACGCTCATATTTGTTTTTTAAAATTGATAAAATCCCTAGAAAAGAAAAAAATGCCACTATGGAGATAATTATAATCCCCAAATACACATCACTGAAACGCACAAAACCCAGCTTTTTTAGCTCTCTCCTGCCTGGCTCGTAGGGATTGCCTGTAATAAAAGATGAATTGTCGTTATTACTTGGAAAAGCCAAAACCGTCCTAATGTCACCTTCATTAGCAAACATCATTGTCAATCTGTCTAAACCAATTGCAAAACCACCGTGTACTGGAACTCCAATATTCAACGCATTTATTAGGGCCGAGAACTGTTCTCTAATTTTCTTTTCCGAGAACCCGTACATTTTTAAAATCGTTTTTTGTAACTCTACATCGTTAATTCTTATGTCGCCTCCAGCTATTTCCAGCCCATTAACATATAGGTCAAATCCACTGCCGGTAAGGTTCAATAAATCGATTGGTTTTTTATTACGTTTCTCCAATTTTCTCCGTTCCTGAAATAAGGCTGTGTCATAACATGATGATTTGGCAAAATCCTATAGCCAACTCTTCTTGCCAAGGACTCTTCAACAACCCCACTCAAATTCAAGAATACCCTTCTCGAAATTTTCTAAGTTCAGTTTACTGGGTACCTTACGGTGAGCAAATGGCAAGAATACTCTGACACCATAGAGCTCAAAAAATATCTCGGCTATTATTTTTTCCATTATTGCCATAATTTTTTCCCTAGAATCCTCAACAAGCTCTAAGTCTATCTGAGTAAATTCTTGGACATGAGTCTTATCTCCCTTTTCCGCCCTAAAATTCCTTGTAACCTGATAATACCTTTCGATCCCAGATGCCATTAACATTTGCTTGTATAATTGAGGAGATTGTACCAAATGACTGACCTCACCTGGCCTCAACGCTGAAATTACATAAAAATCGTTGTCCGTATATTCGTAGATACTTCTCGTTACAAATGGAGTCTCTACGTAACAGAAATCGTTGTTTTTCAATATATTTTCGACTATCTCCTTTATTCTACTTTTTGTTCTCAGAATACGCTGCAATTTACTGCTTCTGAGACAAACGACTCTGTTAAAATCTGCCTCTTTACCGTGGCAGTTAGCATAATCAGTGTATTTTTTGACATTTTCGGCAAGAGAATTTACATTTTGTCTAATACTGCTAACGTACAGATGATACCTTTCATTAGAAAACTTCGCTTTCTCGATAAGGAAGCTGTAGTTAATACCATTTTCTAACTTTTGACAGTTTACTCCATTCTCCAGATGGAAAAAGACATTCTCCAATATTCCACTTCTGTCGTAGAGTGCACCCCTATAGGTACAACTATCAATCCTATCCAAATCATTAACCCAGACCGTAAGAGTGCGGTTTTTCAAGTTCTGCGCTCCCACCACCAAGTCCCTCACTAGGCTTCTGTCCTCAGTCAAAACAAGCATTCCTTTTATTATTTATTATTAAATAGTATAAATTTCTTCTAAATACAATTTATCTTAAGTATTAATTAGGATGTCAACTTCTCCCTCTGGTGTAACTTTATAGGCATTAGCCAAATTGTTTGTTCTAAAAAAACTAATCTTCATGTTATCAACAAAAATAGCTGCATTATTGCTCACTCCATAGTAGGTTCTTCCAGTTTTTTTGGATAACTCAACGGTAAAATCCCTTCTGCCAACCTCGTTAAAATGAGGGCATAGATTCAGGTCAAGAAAACCTGGACAACCCACCTCCGAAAATGACCTACTAGTTTCACCTTCGGGACTGGAATCACTAATACAGTAGCTACACCAGCACATAGCTCCGGCGCTTACTCCGGATAGAAGCACATTCTGCTCCGCAACAGCCCTAAACTTCCCAATGATATTCTTTTCCCTCCATTTTTTTAGCATACCCGTCACACTACCGCCACCCACATAGATAATATCCGAGCCAAATACTAGATCGTCAATCTCGTTCGCGCTTAGCTTATCGTTGTACAATTTTAAGAATTTAACCTTACACCCCAGCCTCTCGTACACTCTCAAAAAAGCATCACAGTAACCCTGGTTATCTTCCTGGGCTGTCGGGACAAACAGCACACTCCTTCTTTCTCGCCCACAGAAAGCAATCACCTCTTCGTCGACAGACAAAGCGGACCCACATTTTTCCCCCAGATCCCCGCCGCCAATCAAGACAAACCTCATGTAACTCCTACAGAAGTCTTTTAGAGATCACAAAATAAATCGCCAACCGGACACACGTCAACCAAATCTCACCCATACTATTCC
>JAIRWJ010000057.1 GCA_031269065.1 Rickettsiales bacterium | reverse complement strand
TATTTTCGGTTCCAACTCTGGACAAAACGGGAGTTGCTCACATATTGGAGCACTCGGTTTTATCTTCATCCCAAAAGTACAAAAGTAATGAGTTGTTCTTCGAACTGGGAAAATTTACTACAGCGACGTTTCTTAATGCATTCACGGCAGAGGGGCAGGTCTGCTATCTCTTTCAGACCATGAACAATAAAGATTACCTTAATTTGATGGATGTCTACACAAATGCCGCATTGTTTCCCGAGCTATCCGAAACCACATTCAAAAAGGAAGGCTGGAGACTAGAGGCTGATAGAGAGGGTAATCTGAACTACAATGGCGTGGTGCTTAATGAAATGAAGACAGCCTATTCTAAACCAGCCGAACACTTCTATATGGAGTCATTTAAAAGCCTGTTCCCAGGGCTTGAGTTTGATTCCGGAGGAGTGCCTAACCACATAATGGATCTGACCCATGAAAATCTGCTGAAATTCCACAGAGATACCCATAATCCTTCGAATTCTCTGACAATAATGTCTGGTCATGGAGACCTTCGAAGAGAACTTTCTCTACTAAATCTAAACTTTAGAAAATTCGAAAGAAGAAAACCGCTAAGGCCTAAATTCGGAGATAAACTGATAAAATCTCCGACCAGCATGATTTCGTCCTATCCAGCTGGCAAGGGCGAGGAATACTCCTATATTGTTTTCTCCTATGTCGTAGGAAATGCTGGGGATCCGATTGTGGCTAGTCAGGTGAGTTCTCTGGAATTCCTGCTGGCAGGCTATGAGGATGCACCTCTAAAAAAGGAGATAGTGAGGAGTGGGCTGGCTACGGATGTTGGTACCAGTGTAGATTTTGGAAAGGGTAAATCGGTTCTTTTCATAATATTTGAAGGTGTAAAAAAGAAAAATGAGGCCAAGATTGAACCAATTCTGAGGAATATTTTTGAGAATGCGGTGAAACATGGTTTTGGAGAAAGAGCCGAGGAAGCTGCCAGGTCTATCCAAAGGTATAATATAGGGAACGAAGGTAGGTTCGAGCTCAGCAGAGGAGAGAAGATTTTTTCTCTGAACAACACATACATGTTAGGAGGAGACTATAAAAAAATTCTTAATAAAAAGAAGATCTATAATGAGTTTGAGAAATCTGTTAGCAAAAAGGACTCCTGGAAAATCCTGGTGAAAAAAATGCTTCTAGATAATGGACAGCGGACTACAATAATTTTTCGCCCCGATGAGCATATGTTTGACCACCAGGAGAAGGAAATAAAAGCTCGACTCGATACCATCAAAAAGAAGATGAGTGCGTCGGAACTGCAAAAGCTACGGCTTGAGACCGAGGAATTCCAAAGAGAGATAGCAAAAAAGATAGATACGGATTTTCCAAGAATTTCTTTGAAGGATTGGAAAAATGAGAAGCTGGGTGTTAAGACCAGACAGGAGGACTTTGAGGGGGTAAAAATACTCCATAACGACCTTGAGACTAACGGACTGACTCAGATTACCTTTGCCTTTGACACTAGCCTGGTTCCCCAGGAAATATTACCGGCTGTGGCGGTCTATAATCTGTTGTTTGATGCTCTGGACTCGAAAAAGAGAACCAACGCAGAATTATATCTCGAGCAGTCTAGAGTATTTGGTCGTCCTCTGGGTAAAAGTATTTCCGTCAGATCCTCCTATGGAGGTGGCAAGGCTTTGGCCAGATTTATGGTGGTGATGAGGGGTTTCAGCGACAGCATGGGTGAGAATGCATTCGAACTGCTAAATGAAAACCTATTTGAACTGGCCTATGAAACCCAGGGAGATAGAATCAAAAATATTCTGGAGCGTACAGTGGAGGAGATGGAAATATCAATCAGAAGAAATGGATACTACATATTTTCAGATGTTTCTGCCAAGAAAGTTCTTGCCTCCTATCTTAGCGAGGAGAAATACTATCTGTATTTGAAAGATTTACTGAAGGATTGGAATACTGGCTACAGGAAGCTATTGGCTGATCTAGCCCAGGTTAAAGCCAATTTGCTTGTCAGAAACAATTTGGTAGTCAATGTAGTTGGAAAGGAGAATGTGCTGAGGGAAACTAAAAAATATCTCAAGAGTCTGTCTCCAGGATCCTTAGCTGCTGCAACCCGTGATCCTGATATAAAGAAGTTTAGCCAGGCAAGAATTGTGCCGGCTAGGAACTATAAAAATTATATGAGATGCGACTCTCGAGGAAGAACATGGGAGATATACTTCCTGCCGGAATTTATAGCCTGGAATTATCTGTATCCGGAAATCCGAGTGAAAAACGGTGCCTATGGCTCTAAGTTACTGATGGAGGCAGATCAGATGGTTTTCTATAGCTACTCAGATCCTAACATAGTTAATACGTTTGATGTATTTAAAAATGTCGGAAAATTCCTCAGGAATTTAAAAATGTCCGATAGGGATCTTGAAGGAGTTAAGATAAACGCACTTGCTCTTTATACCTACCCCAGAACCAGCTTCGAGAGTGGGATGAAAGTCCTTGAGAATTATCTAGCGGGAAGGACCGACGAGGACATAAAAAAAGAGTATAAGACTATAAGAAATCTGGAGCAGGAAGATGTGAGAGCACTGGGTGACTACGTTGACCAGTGTCTAAGTGACTCGCAGATTGCAACCCAGGGTCCAAAGGATGGTATAGAAGAAAATAGATCCCTATTCGATGAGATAAAATAGAATTTGTCGGTATATTAGTCGGTATACTATATTATAGTATCTACGACTGACCTATGATTGGGCCAAATCTATCATTATTATGTTGCGGATAACCAGTGGACTTGCAATGTAGAGAAAGTTGTATGATAATATGATCACTGAAATTTCTCCAACGCTATGAAACAATATCTCGATTTACTTAGAAGTGTTCTCAATAATGGTTCGAAGAAAGATGACCGAACGGGAGTTGGAACTCTTTCTCTGTTTGGCACCCAGACTAGATATAGCCTCAATGAAGGGCTCCCTATGATAACCACCAAAAAGATACATCTAAAATCAATAATATACGAGCTACTTTGGTTTCTGAGAGGTGAAACGAACATCGGCTACCTAAAAGAACATGGTGTGAAAATATGGGATGAGTGGGCCGACGAGAATGGAGACCTGGGACCCGTCTATGGTAAGCAGTGGCGTAATTTTGATGGAGTTGACCAGATAGTGGAGGTGGTTAACACTCTTAAAACAAACCCAAATTCCAGGAGAATTATTGTATCAGCCTGGAATCCAAAAGAAGTCAATAAAATGCGCCTTCCACCCTGTCATACCCTGTTCCAATTTTTTGTTATAGATAACAAACTCAGTTGCCAACTATACCAAAGGTCAGCCGACTGTTTTCTGGGAGTTCCATTTAATGTTGCCTCTTACTCTCTGCTGACAATGATGATGGCTCATGTCTGTGATATGCAGCTAGGAGAATTTGTGCATACGATGGGAGATACCCATATATACCTTAACCATTTAGAGCAGGTCAAACTGCAACTGGAGAGAGAGCCCTACCCTCTGCCAAAAATGATACTAAATCCAGATATCAGAGATATATTTGCCTTTGACTATAAAGACTTCAATCTGGTTGACTATAAATGCCACCCATCAATAAAGGGAGAGGTGGCTGTCTAGGAGCTTCAATTTTTCCGTCCCTGGAACGGGCGGGATGGCTGAGTCTAAGGCAGTAAAGACCGTCCCTAATTTATGGGAAGAAATCTAGACTGTAGGATGTGCCATAACGGTGATTTTTGGACTTGAACAGCTGAATTTTATTTGTCATCGTAATTGGACAGCAAGGACAGAGCTGCCACTCTCTATATACTATTATCACACTAGAGCAAATCTCCAGTAGAGTTTGTAGGAGTAGGAGGCTGGTGCTATTGTATGGCTATTTATAGGCTCTATTGGGGGATAACGCTGGAGTAGTCAATTTGTGTTGAGCAATCCCAAGATATCCATCAGAGATTTTAGCCAGCTGAGCTTGATATCTTTTCCCGATATATCGCCGCTCCCCAATTTTCTCTTTCTATTTTCTCGAGATTCCATGGAAAAACTCTTAATGTTGTAAATGGATGTGAAACAATCCACAACAGATCCTGAGTATTTCCCCTCTTTTTCAGATTTTTCCTTAGGGGCTTTCATTATCATTTAAGCTATTTGAACAAATAGAACACCATAAACAAACATCTGAGAAAACAGGAGGCCGGCATCAGTCGACTCTTTCTGAAAAAAAGTGGTGCAAGTAGTGCAAATACAAAAACACTTGAAAAATATCAGCAATCTTTAGTAGAACATTCTTCGTCCCATTAACTATATCGACAATTCTGCCACTGAGATCTCCTACGAAAACCTGGTGCCACAAAAGGGACTCGAACCCCCGACCTACTGATTACAAATCAGTTGCTCTACCAGCTGAGCTAA
>JAIRWJ010000056.1 GCA_031269065.1 Rickettsiales bacterium | reverse complement strand
CAGAGTTGGAACCGAAAATATTATGCCGAAGAACCTATGATGATCGTTATTTTGCACATATAAAACTCTAGCTCCGGTTTCTCTGTGTTCAAATATTAGTACTGTATCCTTCCTATCGTTGTTGTAAATCACTTCTCTGTCAATCAGCCTAAAACCACTGATAGATAAACCAACCTTGACATTTTTCTTTCTGAATAGACACAAACCCGCCGCTGCCATAGCTATTATCCATAATATTAGTTGAAAAGATTTTTTACTCATAAAATTCCAGATTTTCCACTCTGAACTTACTACTCTTTCTGAAAGGTAGACTGGTGCAATTTAATTATCAAGCAGGAAGCAGCTTAGTTTCATCAGTCTTCATCTAATAGTTCCAACTTTTTGGAAGTTCGAATGTTTTCATCATTTTGTTCTGTGCTCTTCGATATCAATTCCAACACTGGATTGATCCACGTTAAAGTCATTTTTTAGCACACTCTTCACTGCTCGAACAGTTTGTAGCCTGGACTTCTCATCACTGACCTCTAGATCCATCATTGCCACAGCTTTTCCTGATGTTATTTCCCAGACATGCAGATAATGCAAACCCTTGACATTAGGTATTTTTCGCAAAGATTGCTCCAACCTAGCCAGATTGATGGATGGAGGCACTCCTTCCATAAGAACATTAAGAGAACATAGAAGCAGTCGAATCGCACTATTCAGCACCAGCAGGCAGGCTAAGATGGACAGAATGGGGTCTATGGGGGTCCAGCCGGTAAAATATATAACCACAGCAGCAGAGATAGCCGCCACCGAACCAAGCAGATCCCCTGCCACATGGATGAGGGCTCCCTTAATATTTAGATGTTCTCTCTCACCCTGATTAAGAGTGTAGAAAACCAGGCAATTCACAATCAATCCAATGACAGATATGATAAACATTGGCATTGCTATAATTTCCACAGGCTCTGAAAGTCTCCCCAGAGCTTCGCGACTCACAAATACCGTTAGGATAAGCAAGAAAAGCGAATTAAACATGGATGCTAGAATCTCAAATCTCTGATAGCCAAATGTTTTCTTCCCATTCGTGGGTAGTCTACCAAAATAAAAGCCCGCCCAGGCAGATAGAAGAGCACCGACATCCACTAACATATGGATAGCATCCGTTGTCAATGCCAGAGAACCTGATAAATATCCCCCCACAAATTCAATCAGCATAAACAGAAAAGTTATTAGAAACCCGCGAAAAATTGCCTTTTCGCTGGCACCCGAAACGCGTTGCCCATGCGCATGGGAGTGGCTGCCCCGCCTGTGATTGGGTAAATTTTCCTTTTTCATATCTTTCATAATGAATTCTCCGGTATTTTGACATTCCATGGCCAGAGAATTGATAGTAAAAACCACTAAAGTCAATATACTAGCTCCAACCTCTCAATTCGGAACTCTCGTCTATCACACCTTTCTAATCTTTATTTAAATCCAAACATATACAAAACAAAACTAACTTTTTGGCCGAGTAGTTTTAGTTTCTAGCTAGCAAAACATAAATTGCTAGGTCAAGGATATATGAAATTGATGGGCTACTTATCCATAAGCTAGTCATGCCAGCGCTATCCCCCAATATAGCCTGCTAAATAGCAGCAATAGACTACAGCGGAGCATTTTCTGTGATTTGCTGAATCTTTTAGTCCTCCTGTTCAGTCTAGCCAGGTAATTTCTGATTCTCGGGCCTATGGGTTCTATAGAACATGTTTCAGATTTACCAGCCATGTGCTTGCCGCAGAATCTGGTTTGTTTCTATTTCAAAACTTGACATTATAACTCCCAAGGAATACCATGACCCGCCAGTGAGAAGAGACGGGTTCGTCCGATGGGTCGTGAACTTATGCGGGGTTATTATATAAAGAATCGTTGGAATATGGGTAGCGGTGTGTGATCAACTTTTAGAAAAACTTGCGGAGTTCGCACGGTTGAATGGTGCCAGATGGGAAACGTTCTATAATGTCCTTCCCGCGGGGCCCTATAGAAATCTCTATTCTACGGTATTTATGACGGCCATGCAACCGAGTTTCAGTTGGCTTTACAAGGGAGATAGCATCCCTCAGGTGTCAGATAGCTTGTCGGTGGTTCTGTACTAGGGCTAACAACGGATTTGGAGAAAATACGGTTACAGATAGGCATCTGAAGACTTTTGATATGCCTCTTTTTCTATCGCAAAAACCAATTGTAGAGGTTTTCGCTAAAACAAAGAGTTTACTTTCAATTTCCACCCAAAGGAAAGGTATAGCTGGAAGCTTTTACGCCCGTGTTCATCCTTCCGATAGGGTTGGACAGGAGGCATTAGATAGAATTGGCATGCCCTTTAGCTTTAATTCCGAATGTCTTCTTAATGAGCCCGAAAAAACAGATCGGACAGGTACACGAACAGAATTCTGCATAAAAACAACACTACCATCGGGTAAAGCAATTGACTGGGAGCTTATGAATTGTACCTGTATCACGCATCTGGCCGGGAAAAAACTAGACAATTTAACCATAGAAGCTGCCGGATGTCTAGAGCGATTATTGGTCATAGCAGAAGGAGTTGATGAGGTTCTAAAAACATCCGCTTTTGATCAGTGTTTATTCTTGGCTCTATCTGAGAAAACTCCTGAGAGAACGGCATTATTTATGTTGGATATCCTGAGGACCGCAAACATCATGGCCCTGAGCGGTTATGATCGGGTTCCAAGAAAGAGTCGGCAGTATAAAACTTTTCGGGTTGTCCTTAATTGTCTGATAAATAATGTTGTAGTCCATTCGATTACTGTGGAGGAGGCCCTCAGCCTACTCCGGGTAGACTTTGAAACATTAAGAAAAAGAAAATATATAGGACCGGACAGTTTATTTCGCATTAGCATTTTTTGGGATCATTTTGAAAAACTTATGAAACGGAAAGAATTGGTTAAACAAAAAATTGAACAGCACCTAGAAAATTCTGACATAAATAATACAAAATTGATTACAAAATTGGCAAATCAATACAATGGAGGTGATGAAGTTTTTGTGTGTCAGCTTCAGAAAGTAAAGATTGCATCTCAGCAGAAATCGTCAAGACTTCACTCTACCCGGTTGGAAAAATCATGAAAGTAATTCAAAGTATTCTCTCCGAAATAAAAAATATAGATGAAACAGCAGGGGTTCTGCTCACCGGTTCGTCTGTTGACAAAAATATACGCTCCCATAGGAAAGACATAGACCTGATTATAATTTCTGAAGTCCCTAGGAAGGTTTTTTTAAGCTATCTTCGGGATGGGCTGGGAAAATTCGTCGAAATCATCGATGGATCTATTCGTTTGTCCTTAAATAGAAAGGAGGTAGGGATGGTATGTTTTTCTGAAAGCATACTGGGAAAAAAAGTAGAATATCTACTGAATTTCAGGCAAATGGACTTGAGCTACAAAACCTGGGCAATTGGCGCCGAATTTCCAGAAGGATTTTTAGGCGACCTGTTGAATTCCGTTATTTTAAGCGATAGCCCGAATCTCTATGGAGTAAAAGTAAAGCAAAAAATACGAGAAAAGAGAAAAGAACTCTTTGAAAAACTGTGTACAAAAACGTTGAATGATTTGACTACGCGGTTAACCCAAATAAATAAAGCACTTTTGGAAGGCGACTCGTTATCTTATCAAATTCTATTATCTGACATCCTTGTTCTTCTCGTGCGCCTTTCATACGTTGAAGAAGAATCATTTTGCTGTGGGGTTAAGCACTTTGAATACAAAATACCCCGGAAACACTTTGTGCCGAGGATAATTCAAGATATTCTTTCAAAACCAAAGACGGCAGTAATAAAAACTAAGGAGGTATTGCAGTATTATGGATAAAAAACAAACAATAAAAATTGTAAATCCCGTCTCAAATGTAGCATTTGAGCTGCTGAGAGAAAACTATGGCGCACTTTCTCTGGATGAAGAAAATCCATTGTCGCTGGTTAGCATTTCATCATCCTCACTGAGTATAGATTTATGGGTCGGATGTCCTTGGCAGTGTGTGTATTGCCATGTACAGGGAACTGTAAAAAATCTAGATAACAAATCTAAAAAAATGCCTAACTATACGACTCTATTAACCAAACATAGCATCGCATCTGTTATCAAGGCTTTAGTGAAACATCCTCTATTTATTCCAACTGAGACAATTATAAGCATAGGAACTTCCTGCACAGAACCTTTCGGATCTCAAAAAACCATAGACGAGGTCGTTGATGTTATAAGGGAGATTCAAGATAACAATTGTCTAGAGAATCCAATCTGGATTGTGACAAAGGCAGGGATACCTAAGTATTTTTTAGATAAGATACCTACAATTATTTCTAAATCTAAGGCTCTTATACTAACCCCGACGTCTGGGGGATTATCGAGAGAATTTGAGCCGATGCAAAATGATAGGTTTCTCAATATAAGAGAAGCGCATGAGGCTGGTGCGAAAATTGTTGTTTATCTGAGACCTCTCGTTTTAGATTGGGATTCTTCTCCCGAGAAAATATCGAAAATACTAGAGACTATTAGGATAAAGATGAGAGATACTGGTCCTGAAGCAATTGTGACAGGAGGGTTGCGTTGGACCAGTGGAATCGAGTATGGGTTGCAACTAAGAAATGTACCCTGGCCAAAGTCTCTGAAGCGACTCGATGATAAAAAAGACATACAGGATGAACTTTTGCAATATGCTATAAATAAATCTTCTACCACCTTTCCAGATACACCCGTCTTTTTACATTCTTCCTGTGCTCTTTCATATCTTTTGAACAAACCTGACATTTGTCTTTCATCCAGTAGAAAAAAGGAATCTTGTCTATCTTCCATTTGTCCAAAGAAGCAGAGAGATAGGTGTTCATTACTGTTCAAAAAGTTGGACGAAAAAACCCTTGGGGTAGCGAAAAATAAACTAAAAGACCTCGGGATTTCATTGTCTATACAAGACCTGAAAGATTTCGTAGACTCTAAACTGTTGACGCCAGATCCAATTCAGGAAAAAGTCATAGAGAGGACATTAACAGAATGCGTAATAATGAAATGAACCAAATAATTTTTGGAACCTGGGGACTGGGTGGAGCTTTTCAAAAAAAAAGTGGTAACAAAATCAGACAGATCATACAACTTGCCGAGGATCTAGGCATAAATCAGTTCGATTCTGCGATGGTCTACGGCAATGGGGAAATGGACAGAATTCTGGGAGAATGCTTATCCTCAGAATGTACTGTGGCTACAAAAATACCCGCTATCGTCAAACCAGACTCGAAAATTGAATCATTGAATATAGAGGAATATTATCCGGAAGACTATTTACATAAATGTGTACATAAAATTTTATCACAGCTCAGAGATAAAAAGGTAGTTTTGCAACTTCATAACTGGCACCACTCCTGGTTTTCACAGTATATTCTAGATATTTTAGCTCCATACAGGAATCGCGGGGATATACAAAAGTTAGGAGTTAGTATCCCGGACAAATATAGAGCAAAATATCCGGAAAATTTTAATATATATCAGTCTCCCTTTAATCTTCTAGACAATAGTCATGCCCCAGAATTTTCTTCCTGCAACGGAGAAAAATGGGCACGCAGTATATTTTTCCATGGATTGTTATCTAAAAGGAAGTTGCAAGATTACGCTGAAAATGATGCTCGAAGAAATAAGATAACATCTTCCGTCAAAGAACAATTTCTGAGGCTCAGAAAAAATTTAAGATTTCAAGATAATAAAACGTTGAGGAAGGAAGCTATATCTTTCTGTTATAGACAGGGGTGGATTGACAAGTTAGTTGTTGGTTTTACGGCTACAGAACAACTTGAGGATTTCCTGGAAACATTTTTGGAAGTTCAAAAGGATATAGATAGACAATTCGACCAGGATTCTATTTTTTCAAATTTTAATTATACAGAGGATCCCAATATTTTAGACAAAACAGCGGCTTCTCTGACAGTAGGTAATATAAGGGGAATAATTGGCGCAGCAGTTGTTCGAGTCGGGGAAAGACTTCTCGTAGTAACACGGGCATTAGATGACTCACACTCTCCGGGCTACCCTGAATTGCCTGGTGGCTCCATCGATTCCTCTGAAAAGTTATTAGATGGGATCAGACGAGAGCTTTTCGAAGAGCTGGGAATTACTTCCTTCAAAGATATAAAAATCGTGGGATTTTTTGACGTTAGCTACAATAATAGCACTTTCAGAGAATTTGTTGTTGAGATTACCTTAAATAACCCCACGATGCGACCTAATTCGGAAATCTTGAACTATGCGTGGTTCCGCGGGAATGATTTAATTGCCCATAGGCGAATTGGATTTCATAGCTTGGGGGAAAGAAAAATGTTTTTGAGAGTTGTAGACAAAATTTTAAGTGAGAGGAAAATTTTATGCTAGAAAAGATCTGTTAGTAGATAATGTGAATGAATTTCTGTTCATATCAGCAACAATCCAAATGAAGGTACATTTCTCTCTGTTTTTAACTTTTGTTTTATTTAAGTCACCATTTCATCTATTTCCAGCACTTCTACGTTTTTCTCTCCATGTCCGAGCCGAAACACATTTGGGAAAATTCCCTGGGTAAAGCCTAGCAGAAAAACCTTTACAAAACCTACTTAGAAATTTTGCGAGACCTAAATATCTCAGAAAAATTTATAAGTGTAGATATTGATAGATTTTTCGGGTAGTTAGTTTGTTTTTATCCAGAAAGCTGTTATGTACTTATGATACATGCAGAGAATATGGTATGCCTCTGCACATTCTTCCTCCATCTAAGCCTAAATATGATGGACGGGTAGAGAGCCGGGAACTCGGCGCTAGTAATAGAGTAATGAGAGAGGAGTTCTATGGAAATGACAAACTATTAAAACCAGCAGATAGTTTGGGAGCATTCAGAAATAAACTGAAAGAGTTTATACGTGTAAATGTAACAACTATAGAACTCATAGAGAACTTGACTACCTAACTCCTAGGGGGGAGTACTATGTAAAACATGTGATAAAGGTGGGATGAATTTTCCCAAATGTATACGGCGCGTACATCCACAGTTCTTTCTCTTGCCTCCTCTAATCTGTCTCACTAAGAATTTCCTAGATCATCTCAATATAGGTGGACTAGGTACCTTATCTGACATCTCCAGACTTCTCAGACCTGTGTTCTCCGGATAGAGCTTTAGAACCCCAAATTTCTTCTCTTCGGAGTATGTTACTCTTCTATCTTTTTCTTCTCTAAAAGTTCTTCTGCAATCTCTGCAGAGTAATTCCTTTGTTCACCACACACTATACCGCCTCTGTTTATTCTAAGACTTTCACAGGGAACACATTTTACATCTTCACGCACACAGGACCGACTCTCTATGACTAACCTAGACTAATGTTACAGGTCAGATTTTAAAAGTTTATATAAGGTTAGCAGTCCTTTTGAATTTATGAATTTATACCGAATGCCACAGATAGTTACAGTAGTACAAAACTATAGTATCTTGCTAATCAAGAGGGACTGAACGTCATAGAAGCTGCCTCCCCAAAACGGGCAGATCAGATAGTAATAAATATAAATTTAACAAAACGATAGTTAAAAAATCCCCAGAGAATTATTAGTTTTTATTTCTTATTTGCAGCACTACATATACCCTCCATGGCCTTCTCTATTTCCTCATCCACCATTTCGCCATTGATATTAACATAATCTTGGATAACAATATCATTGATGTGAGATCCTTCCCCTAACTCAAGAGTTTTTGATTCCATTGTAAGCCTACCATCAACGTATCTGAGTTTCTTCTTGGCAGTTTTAGTCAAAGAAAGATCCGCGCCCTCACAGCTAAACTTGGTTGCGCCATTTTCCATTTGCTCCACGTTTACAATTTTAACTTCGGATCTGGCAACAACGGATGCTACCAGCGCCACACCAAATACTATGCGTCCTATTCTATTTCTCCCTAACATATCATCTATTTTAATTAGTAAATATTTCCCAGTATAGCATATCTCTGACGTTTAGTCAAGCATCTTACGAAAAATTTTTTCGGGAGTTCCTCTAGCTATTGCTTTTTGACCTATACTTCGCTCTTTCCATTTATGGACTCTTGGGAAACGAGGCTCTAATTTATCAATAAGTTTTCTAATACTAGAGAGAGAAGTTATGCTAGCGATGTTAGCATTTGTTCAATACTCCAGTGGTAAAAAAGTAAGGATCTATTACATGGACAGTATATCTCTACTGGTGTACAGAAACCAGAGAATATATGGACACAAAAACATTTCACAAAGCATAGCTAAGTTCCATAGGATGATTCCGTGGCTTTAGACTTCATCTGATAATATACCTGTTTCCAAGATAATCCTTGATTCAGTAATGCTATCATCGTTCTACCAAATAAATAGTTGGGAGATATCTGGGGACTGCTTATATATAGTTCTTCAATGAAGAATTTTCCAGTTTTTAAGAAAAATAGAACATAGGGGAAAAAAATATTGTTAACTGGTGGAAGAGAAGCAGTTTTATACCTAAAGGTAATTTTAACGAGAAATTACGGAGATCGAAGCACTTTGTAACTACTCCAAGTCTTTCTGGTTGCATGGAGGCTTTTAGCTATCGAGTTCCTGTTAGTTTTTTGTTGCCTTGGAATCAGAGTCGATGGAGGATAATGAATATTCTTCAAGGTAGGAATATAGATCCTGGTTTTATTACGTAGGAAAAATTGTATAAATAGGAAGAATTTAGATATTTTAGATTTAGCTGAGCAAGAAGCTATGACAGAGATAGAAAAAATTATTGATTTGACAATAAATGACAGGCATTTAGTTACATCCATAGTCGACGACCTAAATTATAAAATATCAAACATCCCAAGCCTAGATGAACAAAACAAATTTATACAGAGCATGGGATGCAATGGAGCCGAAGAAATAATCAGCGATTTAGGTAATTTTTGGAAAATGGAGTTAATATGAAAAAGAATGTAGCCTTTATAACCGGCAACGGGGGAAAGTATAGAACTCTCTGTAGCTATCTTGAACCAATTGGCTGGACGGTCGAACAGATTGATTTGCCATTGTATGAAATACAGAGCTTCTCTCTGGAGGAAATTTGTCTTGATAAGGCTAGGCAGTCGCTGAATAATGTAAACCCTCCTTTTATAACAACAGATGGTGGTCTGTTCATTGATTCGCTGAATGACTTTCCGGGCGCTTACACTAAACCTGCGGTGGAAAAAATTGGATGCGAAGGCCTTTTAAAGCTCATGGAGGGTAGTGAGGATAGAAGTTGCCACTTTGAGATGTGTCTAATTTACGTAGATGAGGGCAGTAAAACCCATGTTTTCAAAAATATGGTGGAAGGTAAAATGGCAAAAGAAATAGATAAAAACAAAAACGAAGCTGCCTGGGGTTCTGTCTGGAATATTTTTATACCGAAAGGTGGCAATAGGACGGTGTCTGCCATGACGGACTCCGAGTATAATAGTTTAAAGGACAGATATCAGAGTGGCTCTGCCTGGAAAGACCTGGTGAGTTTTTTGAAAAACAAATACGGTGGGTAAGTATGGCTATAATATCTGCTGAAAATATAAGATATGAAAATGCCAGAGGAGTTCTGTTCAAGGATGTTAGTTTATATGTAAATAAAGATGACAAAATTGGGGTGGTTGGCAACAATGGCAGCGGAAAAACCACTCTGATAAAGTGCCTAGTTGGCAAGCTGGAGTTGAATGGCGGTAATATCAATATGAAAAAAGGTACAAAAATTGGCTATGTAGAGCAGGGTATTCCGAAGGAACTGGAGAGCGAAACTTTCTATGATGTTCTGAGGCTTTCTATGCTGGAGGAGGAAAGAGACTGCTCAACCTACAGAGTTGATATGGCTCTTGAGGCGCTAGGCGCTCCCAAAAGTATATGGCAGCTAGAGCTGGGTAAACTGAGTGGGGGTTGGAAAAAATTAGCTTTGGTCAGCAAAACATATCTGAAGAATCCTGACATATTGATATTGGATGAGCCTACCAACCACTTGGATCTAAGCAAGGCTATGCACCTAGAAAGATGGCTCAGAGAAATTGTATATGATATTCCGTACATAATAATTAGTCATGACAGGGAGTTTTTAGATAATTGCACTAATAAAACGATAGTGCTAAGAAACGGAATTGTGTGCTCATTTAAACATTCCTACACAGACTCAATGAAATTACTAGCTGAACAGGATAGATCTGATGAAAAAAAGAGAAAAATACAGGAAAAGGAAGTTGATAGGCTGTCAAAAACAGCAAAAGATTTTAAACAGAAGGGACAGGCTCATGGGAGCGAGAGGCTGGCTAGAGTAGCTAAAACAATCGAAAGTCGTATTGATAGGATAGAAAATGAATTGGTTGATATATATAAAGAAGATGAAAGATCTATCGGTTTGGGAGAAAACGAGGTAGACTACAATAGACCGATTTTAAAAATTAGTAATTTGGATGTTAAAACACCTGATGATAGATTCCTATTCAATGTCGATAGCCTGGAAATTTCAAAGGGAGAAAGGATTGTTATCCTGGGATTGAACGGAACAGGTAAATCGCTGCTAGTAAAACAGCTCATGGAAACCTATAGAAATCTAAAAGCTGGACTGCAGACTTCTAAAAAACATGAGATTATTTTCAATCCTCGAGTTGAAATTGGCTACATAGACCAAAATCTTTCTCTATTGCCCGATGAGAAAAGCCTTAGGAGCTTTATGCAGGAAGAATTCAGCTTGGATGTGACGAGTACGATTTCTTCTCTTGTGAACATTGGTTTTCGCTTTGAAAGACAGGATACGCCCGTAAAAGACTTAAGTTTTGGTGAAAAAGTTCGGTTGACATTTTTAAAATTAAGGCACCAAAAACCTAATATGTACCTGATGGATGAACCAACAAGTCATCTGGATATAGATGGCCAGCTAAAATTAAAAGAAGCGATTCTTAGCAATGACAATCCGTGCATATTTGTTTCGCATGACCGTAGGTTTCTTAGGGAAATTGCAAATAGATACTATATGATAGATGAAATAAGGAAAAAACTAAAATTGATCGATTCTCCCGATATATTTTTCGAAAAATTGTTGGGTAATGTTGAATGAAAAGAATAAGAAAATGATAGGATGTTGTACTGATTTACGGAATCAGGGTGGCTATTGAGCCACTGGCTACGGAGGAAACCAATCTAGTAAATACGATAGAAGAAGCTCTATTCTGTGTAGAAAGCTAATATCCTAACACATACACTAACTATTAGTTGCACAAATTTATATGAATATATTATTGGTTGGTGCTGGCTATGTGGGTTTGCCTACGACAGTATTTTTTGCCAAGATGGAGCATAGCGTTCTTTGCTACGACAATAACAGCGAAAAAATAACTAAGCTAAAGCAGGGATATAGTGTAATATTCCAGAATAGGCGGGTGGATATCTCTGGAGCAGGTCTCAGAGGAATACAGAGATCTCTAGAGAGATCTCTAAAGATTAGGTTATACTGTGTTATAGAACACTGGAACAATGGCTAGGAAATGCTAGTGAACTAATAGAACAGGAAAAGAAGATGAGAGAAGAAAAAAATAAACCAGAGAAGATAGAAATAC
>JAIRWJ010000039.1 GCA_031269065.1 Rickettsiales bacterium | reverse complement strand
AGTACCGCGCCGGCCCAAAGTCAAAAATCATCGATTAAAAATCTTTAAATTTCTATTCCAGAGTTTGCATTTTTTTCCAGTACTGCGTAGGTCATAAGGGTGATTCAGATAAATCCTTTATTTTTATAAAATAGCCTATAACATGACCGGTATGTTTATTTTTTCCAAAAAAATATGGATCAGATGGATTTTAATGAAGCCTCTTCCAAACTCGAGAGTATACTGGACGAGCTGGAGGGCGATGACGCTGCTAACTTCTCTCCCGAGGAGATAGATAAGAAACTTAAGGAAGCTGAGGCCCTAAGGGACTATTGTAGAAAACTTCTCAAGAAAGAGAAGGCGGATATAATAAAAACAGCTAAGGAAAACGATATTCCTCTGGAGGAAATCGGCCTAACCGAAGACGACGATGAGTTCGAGGACGAAGAAGAAGAGTAGAAAAAGTGGCGCTAGTCCTGTAGAGCATATCAGGACGGCGCTATGAGCTCCCTGAATAGTGAGGATTTTGCTGCGGCAGTGGGAGCGGGGGTTGTCCTGGTGGACTTTTGGGCCGAATGGTGTGGCCCATGTAGAATGCTGGGACCAGTCATCGAAGAGCTAGGTGTCGAGTTGGCCGGAAGAGTTGGGGTTTACAAATGTAACGTTGATGACTGCCCGGATTTGGCAAAGAAATTCAATGTGCGGAGTATCCCGACTCTGATCCTGTTTAAAGATGGTGAAGTCGTTGACACTTCCGTGGGCACTCTGTCTAAGTCCGTCCTAAGAAATTGGGTAGAGTCGAAGCTTTAGGTCGTATTCAGAGGAATGTTAGCATTTCGATCTTCGATGGTCGGTTTCCTGTTGCCTAATTTCCCTAAGGGAGGGAAATGTGTGTCTATCGAATTTGACCAAAAACCAATGATTGTCTGAGACTGAAGGAAATGGTGGGTGTAGTGCGAGAGGATGACGAATCCAGGGAGGTTAGCTATTTCAGAACACCTCCGGTTTTCTATGTAATAAATAACTCGAAAAAGATTTTAGATAAGGTGATCGGTTGCCTTAGAGATATGGGATATCTTCCGAAAATTGGCCTAGAGGTCGAGTTCTACGCTTTAAGGGTAGATGGGATCGAACAGCTAGCCGATGCTGTGAATAATTTTGCCAGGACAGAGGGTATCGACCAGAATGGCACATCAGCAGAGACAGGAGAAGACCAATTCGAAATTGAGTTTAATCCCTATCTAGACATTTGTAAACTGGTAGACGACTTTGAATCGCTGAGAAATTTTCTGCTTGACAGTGAATTTGATGTTTTATTTGATGCACTACCCTTCTATGGTAGGGCACGAAGTGCGTTACAGATAAATATCAGTTTAAACAACGGAGCCAGAAAAAATCTATTTGTTAGAGGTCCCGACGGCGAGGAAAATGGACTCCTGCTGAATTCAGTGGCCGGTATATTAGGTGCAACTAACGGATTCCTGCCACTCTATATCAAATCTGAGGAAGATTTGCTGATGTTTGACCAGGAATTTAACTGTCTAGTCCATTCCAGAGGGGGGAATCCGGCCCCGACCTACAATAGCTGGGGTATAAACAACAGAAGCTGTAGTGTCAGAATTCCAACTCCAAAGAACTTTTTCTCGGAAAAAGAGTATAGGACCGAGGGAATGCTCAACAGGAGAATAGAGTTCCGCGTCGCTACAGCTGACTGTAATTTAGAGTATGCTTTGTTTGGCCTGCTTTACAGCGTGCTGTGGGGAATCCAGAATAAATTAGAGCCACCGCCAGCCACCAGTAACAACGTTCTGGTACACCACGAAGGTTTTCGCAGAATATTTGTTGAAAATAACCTTTGGGATATCCTTCAGCCGAGTTTCTTCAGCGAAAACTAGTCCAGAGAACCTGGATAGGTGACTATTTTCCCCATCTAGGTTCTCCAGAATTCTCATCCAATCTACCACTCCCATCCAATTTCCAGCACAACACTATTACCAGTCAAGTCTGACGAGAATCTTCCCCCATAGCCCACAGAGGCCCTGAGAGTATTTGTGATGTGATAGCCTAAATTTATTCCTAGCTCTGTGGTGAATTTTGCTTTGTCGCTCTCGTCCGCTAGCAGATAGCTTTGGCCATCTGGGAGGGTCAGAGTGTAGTGGTCATCTCCTTTGCTCAGAGCGTCATAGGCAAATCCAACTCTGGCGGAGAGTTCTAGTTTGCTACAGAAGAGGCTGTCTACTCCCAGAGTCAGTGTAGGAGTTAGGGCTGTATCGCTGGTTTGGGAAACTTTTTGGTCTAGACTGCCCTTTTGCTCGTCCTGGCTGATGTGGAGAAATCTGAGGCTAAACTCTGGTCTTATGGCTAGTCTGAAGTCTTTTCTGTTCAGAACTGTAAAATTGTAGCCTAGTCCGGGGGCTAGATGTAGCATATGTCCCTTGCCCGAGATACTGTCGACCTTGCTATCTAACATTCCATAGGTTAGCAGAGCCGAGAGGTAGAGGCCCTCTGATTCTCCTCCGAACCAGTAGTTTCCATAGATGGAGAAGCTGAAAGTTTGATAAGTTGTTTTTCTGGATTCATCATCGGAAGAATCACTCTGGTCAAGTCCTAGAGCCAGACCTAGAGTTATATTCTCCCCAAATTTCCGGTCGATTCCTAGCAAAAAGCCATAGCCCTGGGTTTTTGTAGTACTCTCTAGTTTGGAGGTGCTAAAATTTATGGATAGTTTAGACCAGACTCTGTTCGTAGAATCTTCTACTTTTTCCAGAATCCCACGACTAGTTCCCGCTGCCGCCAATAGCAGTGCTGCTCTGAAATCTGTTTTTGGAGCACTGATTCCGAACATTCTATCCCCTAGAACACCAGCCATAGACTGGATAGGTGCTGCCAGAGCTCTGGCCTGGGATTTGCGGTGGGAATCTGGATTATGCTCTCTGAAAACCTCTTTGATTTTTTTGCTATCTCCAAACTCCAGAGCTTCTCGCACCTCTCTGGACTTTCCTAGTAGAGAACTAAAGAATGTGTCCAGAGCTTTTTTTCTGCCTTCGTTCTCTCCCTGTACTTTGGTCTCCAGGACATCCTGGACCGCTTCCCGGAGATCCACTTTGCTGAATTTTAGAGTGCTAGGGTCTTCGACTTGCTCCTCCTCGGGGAAGCCAACTTTGATGGCTAGATAGCCGTTGGAAGGGCTGGACTCCGGAAATCTGAATTCCTGACTGAGAGTTGGCCTGAAGTCAGATATTGTTGCTCCTTCGGAGTAGAGATATTTGTATTCTAAACTGTTTCCGTTTTCCAGAGCACTGAGACTCTCTAGCATAGTAGCTGAGAACTCTGGGCTGACTATGGGAGAGCCTACTAGAGAACCCTCTCCCTGTATTTTGATAGCTCCTCCGTTCTCACTGGCCCTGGCCGTATCCCAGTCGCCTTCGCTGTTGGCTCTGCCAATAGTTAGGGCTAGAGTTGTTCCATCTCCAAAGGTCATTGTCTTCTGGTCCACACCAGCAGCTCCAATGTCCAGGGTGCTGGAGCCTGTCACGCTCAGAGTTCCTTCGGCACCTTTGATTCCTCCCTTCTGTAGTCTAAGGGTTCCCAGACCCTCTAGATTTAGAGTACCTTCATTACTAATGTCATCGGCCTTACCCTCTGCACTACCTATTCTATTATTTGCGAAGAGGACTGTATCCTGGAAATTGGGTAGAACTACGTTTAGAGTTCCGTTAGCCTTTATAGCTATAGCCCCGGCTCCCTCTGCACCTCCAAGATTATTACTGAAGACCGTATTTCCCACTAGATCTGCGGTTTTACCTTCGGGAATCTCCAGAGCTCCTGCGTTGGTGGTTTCGCTGCTGCTGTCTATGCCATTGAATCTGGCCCCCTGAATTCTTCTGTAGCCTCGGACCACGAATCTTTCATCCATGTCTCCCTCCGGATCTCCCCAGAGAATAAGGTTTTTCTTATCTTTGGACATATACAGATCATAGTCTCTACCTCCGAAAGATATAGTCTCAGCGGCCAGGCTGGGGTCGAAGGAGCTCAGATTTATTCCATCGGCTCCAAGGTACTGTAATTCTTTCTTCACGAAGTGATCCGACCCTGCCAGATTCACGGCCAGTTTTAGGCTGCCGGTTATAGAGCCTTCCTCCTGGACAACGATCTGATTGCCGTCTGGGCCAAAGACGATGGTTGGAAGATCCGAAAAACTAATATTCTTCTGGTCTACGGTCCCTTTAACTTTGACCAGACCAGGACCCTGAACGGATAACTTGCCTCCTTCACCTCCTATACCTTTTGAGAGCTCTAGGCTGGTGCCCTCGGTCAGCAGAACTGTGACCCCTTCCGAAGAGGAGTTATATATGTCTGTCCTGGCCTGAGTATCTTTAAAAACTATGGAATCACCTGTCCTATCGGCCAGAAGAGTTAGTCTGGTTCCTGAAGCAACCTGGAGTACCCCATGCGCTATTTCTTCGCTACCGCCTAGAGAATCAAAGAGGATAGACCCCGCCAGAATGGCATATCTCAGACCACTCTGCACGTCCACAGCCACTCCAGCTATATTTCTGAAGACCAGAGGTTCCCGACTGCTGCCCCAGTTGGTCAGTATTTCAACGTTTGATACGATTAGTGGACTTGATTGGGGACCAGAGACTATCCATGTGAAGTTTCTAAAGTTGAATTGGAGTATCCCTTTTTGTTCGGTCACTAGGCCAACACCGTAGTTGCCAATGACAGCTGAATGGATAGCCACCACAGTTGGGTTGAAACTAGTCATAGTGCCCGTAGCATAGGTGTATGTTTTTGAACCAATATATGATTCATCCGGTAAAATTGGCTCCAGTAGAGCATCGCCCACCATGGCACTCTTATTACCACTTACTGTCAGAGCGCCTCCTTCGGAAAAGTTCTTTAGAATAATAGCTATAGTTGGAACTTTTCCCTGATAGTTTTCGTAGTTTATCTCTTTTTGGATAATGGATCCGGCCAAAACCAGCTTCAGACCTCCTTTCAGGACAAGAGTCCCTGTGCTGCCGTTGTCCATGACCAGATGAACCTTCCTTCCCAGCTCAAAGATGCTACCCAAAGCCCCTTCAATTGAAATGGTTCCCTCGTTGTGGATACCATTGGATCCAGACCCGGAACCACCGTCGGGAGCTTCAAAAAATATAACCCGATCCTGGGTTCCGAGAGTAAATCTTATAATACCCTGTTCGCTATTGTAGATGGAACCTCCTTCCTGAGCACTGCCGTTGTCCTTGAATTCGAAACTACCCCGGAGGGTCAGCGCTCCTTCGTTATTCACATAGATAGCTCCACCATAGTCGTCGCTAGTTATGTTATTCTGGAATACTATCGGGCCATTTCCATAGCCACTATCCAACTCTAGAATGCCAACTACCCGGAGAGCACAGCCATAGCCATTGCAGTTTAGGTTGGAGAAGGATACAGGACCATCGTTTGTTGTTGTTTGATCTTCGTAGACTACGGTTCTGGATCTCTGCTGGCCAGAAATAAGTCTATGTCTTCGAAAGAGAACCATACTGATTTTATAGTCTAAACTATCCAGGGGTAGTTCTGAGTCAGTGGTAACTCCGAGGATAGGAGATGATGATTTTAGAGTTGAACTGTATTGGTTATATTGATACTCCTCAACCAGACCTTCTGGCTTTATATAGTTATAGTTCAGCCCATATCCAGACCCCAGCAGTCCAGCCATTTCCTGGAGAGTCGCCGTCACAATGACCTGGAGTGAACCAATTAGAGTTCCTCCCTCCTGGATCGTAATAGAGCCTCCTTCTGAAGGGGAAATCAGTATTTTAGGATGCTTGTTCCAGAAATCGTCTACAAAGGTCAGATGCTTCTGGTAGATACCGGAGGATCCTAGTTCTAGCTGTACCGGACCAGATAAACTTAGTCCGCCATTTTCACCCCCTAGGCCTCCGGAGAGTCTAATCCGGGAACCCTCCACGCCCTTCATAGTCACTACAAGATTAGCATTATGGATATCCCAGGTGTCTTTGGGAATTCCTCTGAACTCTAGAAGATCATCTCTGCTGGGCAAGAAAATACCCAACAGCGCATCACCAGTAACACTGGACGCATCTATGACTCCCTTTCCAGGATTAGCTATATTGTCAAAGCTAGCGGACCCTACTAGACGAATCTTTCCATCTCCATTGATCTCTAGAGCTGCGCTGCTAAGATTCGCAAAGGAAACTGGTTCCTTGGCCCCTTCGGAGGTTATGGTACTCTGAGGAGCTTGCCCGCCGGCCACCAGCTTTTCCAACTGGGGACCAGAAATGTCGATGATAGAGGAACTAAAGCTAAATGATAGTCTGTTGTAGTCTTCGATGCTAGCACCATAGTCATAGTCTTCATCTCCGTATTCCACCTTTACACTAGAAGGGCTCGAAGTCCCTGTAAGGGTAAAGGAATATTTGGTATCTACAAGACTGGACTCTCCATGAGAAGCAATCCTAGGGACAAGAATAAGAGTTCCGGATAAGGTACTTGAGACACCGATTTTACCTCCGACTCCCTTTTCTCCACCATCTATGTCCAAGCTCTCCAGAGTCAGGTGTATTCTTGGATTTCCAGATAAATTCAAGTTAGTAGCGCCTAGTTTGGAGGTTCCCAGATACAGATCCAGAGGACCATCTAGCCCAAAATTGCTGAGTCCCACATCCTTATCCAGCACAAGGCTAGTACCTTCCACTCCTTTGACAGAGAAGTTATCACCCTGCACGTCGTAGGTGGCTCCGTTATTTTCAAACACTAGCCTGTCACCGGCTATGGGCAACACCACCGAGAGTTTTGAGGAGGACAGCAGACTTATAACTGCTTCCCCTCCCACTCCGCTGAATTCTCCGGGACCCAGCAGAAGGATTGTGGCACCCTGACTCTGAATAGCTCCGCCGGCAAGATTTTTGAAGACAGTGGGTCCCTCATCCAGGGTCCCGTCGAATATGTAGAGTCCACTGCCCAGAATAAGAGGTTCCTTTTCCTCCCGGAGGAATCCATAGTGAAAGCTAGAAGTCAGTTCGGAACTGTAGCTGATCGCCCTTTTATCTTCGGCCAGAAGATTCATAGTATAAATGCCCTCAACCGAGGTTGGAGCCCAAGAACTGTAAGTGATTGTAAAGTCCTCTATTCTGTTACTATCATCTACGGCCAAATATCTAAAAAAATGATGTTTGCTAGATCCAGAGGCAGAGTAGACTAATTCCTCAGATGGTCCCCGTAATATAGGCCTCACCACAACATCGCTTATATGTAGTCTTCCATCGTCGCCAAACATTTCAATGCGGCCTCCATTTCCACTGAAAGATCCCGAAGGATTGTAATTGCTAGCCATCTGGTCGAAATCATAGATCTCCACCAGGAGGGTCGTATTGGAAAAGGATGTACTTCCAGCCCTAACCAGACCGTCAAATCTGAAGCCGGCGGGCCCATCCATAATCAGTATTCCAGGACCATCCAGAAGAGTGAAGATATCCCCATCCCTTCTGTTGCCGGTCATTCGAAATATGGCACCCTCCACCCCGGTCAGAAAAATGGAATTTCCTCCTAATGATTTGGTAAGCCTCTTTAGAAGCAGAGGATCATAGCCCAGAGTTTCGACTATCCTCAGATTTTCTGGGCTAATGGGACCCGCAGTATCTTCGGAGCTCAGATAGATGAAAGCCTTAGCAGCACTGTCGGAACTGAGAGTGTTATTTTTTATTACAAGGTAGTCCTCGGGCTGTTCCAGCGGAACCAGCAGAATACCACCGTCTCCGATGGTTATAAGTTCATTGGACAGGAAATTGTTAGAAAATTCTACATTTTTCAGAATAGCCAGGCCTCCCTCTATCTTCAGAAGCGGACTAGCCAGAGGTTGATCAGGGGTTCCAAGATTTTTAAACAGAGCATCATGTACGAAATAGACATCATTCTTGGAAACAGTAATAGGTTCCAATATGTTACCTGTCCTCTCGGTATCTGCTGCCTGGACCACTCCTAAAAGACAGAGAGTTATCATAAGAAAGACTGCCGGGATACGGGGGCTCGTGCTGGAGCGCATTTTTAGAGAAAAATTATTAATGGCTCCAGAGTGTTTAGTTCTAGATTTTGGGAGAAGATTGGCCCTGAGCCTGTCTTTTATTTTTATTGAAAACTGAAACATGGTAATTCCTTTCAAAAGAAGTTCTGACT
Organism: Rickettsiales bacterium; assembly: GCA_031269065.1. Lineage (GTDB taxonomy): Bacteria > Pseudomonadota > Alphaproteobacteria > Rickettsiales > UBA1997 > CALXRO01. The sequence goes on along the minus strand of JAIRWJ010000039.1, from coordinate 3,475 downwards.
ATAATAATGCGTAATTAGTATTTTTCAACAGATATTTTTTGTACAATTTCTGAAAAATCCCTTGACTATTATTAATATCTTTTTATTTATTTCAATAAATCGGAATAAATTGCATTATTATAGTTTAAATATTTAAACTAAATTTGTCAAAAAACAAGTATAATAGGAGTCTCAATATGCCAAAGGAGAATTTAAAGTGGGGAAAACTAAGGGAATTCAGGAATGGAATAAAAAAATGCACAGAACTTTTCCCAGCAGAGAGTTCGCTACTTTTCTGGAGTAGTACCGTTGGAGGTCAGCATGTAACCAAGCTTGGCGAAGGTGCTTTTGGTTCTGTGTACAAAGTGTATAGCAAACCGCTCGGCAAATTTGTCGCTGTAAAGCTGCCACAGAATGGCGAAGATCTGGATGAGGGAGAAGTTCTACTATTTGATGAACAGCGGAGTGGAAAGTTTAGAACATCGGTTTTTCCCGAATTATATCATGCCACTGGTCGTACGTTGGTGATGGAATACTGCGAAAACGGGGATCTAGAAAATTTTACTGGCAAACCTGAAGGTCGAAGGTTACTCGAAACAAATACTATGGCTCTACTAGAAGCTATCCAGTCGCTTCACAACAGTGATATAGCCCATCGCGATCTAAAGCCGGCAAATGTATTAGTTAAAGGTGGGATATTAAAGATCAGCGACTTCGGAATGGCTGAGAAATGCCAATCTAACGGCAAAACATTGAGCAATTCAATTGGTGGAACGCCGATTTATATGCATCCGAAACTGTCGTTAGACTTTTACGATCCCATCATCCATGCCAACAGTGTCTCACTGAAGGTGAATGATACCTGGGCACTCGGGGCAACATTTTTTGAGGTACTTTTTGGTGAGTGCCTAATCGGCGGTGCAGCAACTAAGAGGACGGCAAAGGAAATCGTGGACAACCCAGGTAAGTTCAGACAAATACTTTCTGAAAAATTCGATAACTTAGAACCACCGGCTGGGCCACTAGTGAAATGGCTGACAGAACAACTACTTGAACCTGAACCTAACAAAGCACTTTCCGTCAGCGAAATATTAGAAAAACTCGAGGAAAAATCAAAGGAATCTGAGGAAAATACAAAAGAGTATGAAAAGATGAAAACAATAAAAACAATAGATTTTGACAAAAACAAAGATGTAGAATTGGCCAAAAAATTAACTTTCGGGGAGATATTTTCTAAATCTGTTGCATGGGTAAAGAATTTTTTCTCCAGATGTGGGAGGGTGGAACAAAACTACAGTGTGAGAATAGATAGTGTAAAACTCGACATAACCAATAAAAAAATGGAAGAAAACATGGGCAAGACAAAAAGTAGCAAGTCTGTATAGGTTGGTAGAACTCATCCAGTGCTATGCGAAAAAATTCCGTTTTGGCCCACTTGACAAAAATGTTGAGTTAAGTTCCAACTACTGGTAGTTTGGTAACTGTTAATAGTATTGAAAAAACACATGCAAAGGTCGTTTCTTATATTGCTTCTAACCATTTCAGCCAACCGGGCACTGGGAGCCAACCCTATCTTCGGAGAAGCTCAGAACCAGATTTCTCTGCATTTGGGTCAAGGTCTGGGTTCCGGGGGAGCACCATTTTCAATCTTTAAATTTGACAAAAAGCCAAATGGGTTCTATCTATTTTCTGTCCAATATTCTCAGCCGGATACAAACTTTCGTCTAGCTGGTCGCAGAAATCTGGAGTTTATGATTCTGAAGGGATTTGGAGCTGAGTATAAATATAGCCAGTCCATGTTCGGAGCATCCTGGGATATTTTGTTACTCTGGGGAGAACGTATGTATCTTGGAGTTTCTCTGGGAGCTTACATAAAGAGCAAAATCGACGAATGGATCGACTCGCGTTTCACCTTTGGAGAGAGGATGTTTGTAGGCTGTCGTTTTCAACGTCTAAATCTGGAAATCTTCGTGCGCCACTTCTCTAACGGAGATTTGACGACCATTAACCATGGCTATGACTTTGTCGGCACGGCTTTGGCTCTGAACTACTAAAATAGGTTCCCAGAGCAGTTTATCAAATCCTGGTAATCTCATTCCATCTGACGATGTATTATGGGCGGCAGGGGAGAGTAGATTGTTTAGTTTAGAATGAGAACTAAAAAAATGGAAAACTAGTCAAGTCCCAGTAGGATATTAAATAAACCTAAATAAAGTGATAAAATACCTAAATATAGTCCATCCTAAACTCTTAGAAAAAAAGAGATGGGACTATAATAACACTGTGATGAAACAGTTCATTGCCGTAGACCCATTAGCAGATATAGATATATAGTTATCTGAGGTATATACCAATGCCACTAGTCATACTGCTATGAAGTTTCTAAAAGATAGGCTGTTAAATGAAAATAATAGAGGATTCCCATTTAGAGCAAAAAGTATCCAAACATATGGAGGAAGCGAGTTTACGAAGTACTTTGAGGATATATGCAGAGAGTATGGTATGCCTTTGTACATTCTTCCTCCATCTAAGCCTATATAATGGACGAGTAGAAAGCTGAGAACTCGGCGCTAGTAATAGAATAATGAGAGAGGAGTTCTATGAAAATGATAAGCCATTAAAGCTAGCAGATAGTTTAGGAGCATTCAGAAATAAACTGAAAGAGTTTGTACGTAAATACAATAGCTACAGACCTCATAGAGAACTTAACTATGCACATAATCTTTATAAATTTCTTGACTTTATGATGAATATAGTGTACAATATTAGCCAATAGCTTTAGTCAGCTGATCATAGAAAATAAGAGGGTGATTATATGTGTTATTACGGAAGTGGTAGAAGTTTTAAAGCTGAAATTTGGCAGGCTCTAGTCGATAGTGGTCTGTTTGGTGGTGCAAATAACATACATATAGAAGGAGAACGCTACGATAGCCTGAAGATTGTTATCGGTGGCAGGAGTTCTGATGTGATGAAAGAGGGTTTTAACAGGAGAACCACCTTTGCCTACCTAGTTCCAAATGTAGATGGAACCAAGAATTTTGTTGTGAAAGTGCCCTCCGAGGAAGTTTTTCGGAGATATGTCGAACTGTATGAGATTGAGGCCAGATGTTTCTATTTGCTGAATGAACTGTCGAATAATATTAAAAGGGAATCTAAAAATCATAGGTCAGTGGTTCTTCTAGATTTGAATTATGTTCGTGAAATTTCTCTGGTTCCTTTACAGGACCTCCAAGAGCTTCAGAAAATGCATTATCTTGCAGGTACTGGCTATGTCACAATAGCTGAGTACTGTGAACGGAGGTCGCTCGGGGATATGGAACCGAAAAAGGCTATAGAAATACTTAAAAACCCCAAAGTATTATACGGTCTACTCAATACATTGCTTGTCCTCGAAGAGCATGACCTTGTTCTCCGTAATATTAAGCTTGACAGTCTTTTTGTTAGAGATGACGGTACTGTTGTGGTAGGTAATTTAGGCTTGATATCAAAAAGGCCT
>JAIRWJ010000038.1 GCA_031269065.1 Rickettsiales bacterium | reverse complement strand
CGCGGCATCTACAGCATCCTTCAGGGTTTTTCCACCATCTTGAACGGCAATGACCTCTGCTCCAAGTGTTTTCATTCTTTGGACATTAAACTTTTGCCTCTCAACATCGGTGGCTCCCATGTAGATCTCACATTCAATGCCAAAGAGGGCACAGACTGTAGCTGTGGCTAATCCATGCTGCCCAGCTCCGGTTTCAGCAATTATCTTTTTCTTGCCAATTTTTTTTGCTAAAAATACCTGTCCCAAGGTGTTGTTGATCTTATGGGCACCCATGTGATTTAAGTCTTCCCTTTTTAAATAAATTTTCGCCCCGCCATAATATTCCGTTAGTCTTTTTGCGAGGTAGAGAGGAGACGGTCTGCCAACATAGTCAACCATAAGAGCGTAGAGCTCGGCCAAAAAAGTATCATCATTTTTCAATATCTGGAAATGTTTCTGAATTTCATCCAGGTCTTTTTTGATAATATCCGGAACAAATTGGCCCCCGTAGTTACCAACCATTCCATTTTTTTCAAAAGAATACAAGTAATTATTCCTGTCAAAGTAGAATTTTTTTTTCATGTTTATTACCATTTTTTATAAAAAATCTTTGTTTGCAGCCAATGTAGCTTAGACTAACGCTATCAAGTACAATCTAAACTGCCAGAAACGAAACTCAACGGACCAATTATTGGATACCAATTTTATAATATATATTATCTTTTCTTAAAGTCAAAAAATTTCAGGATTATAGGGTTTAAATAGAGATTGTCATCCAACTGAGAGAATTTCGTAACCATTATTGAATTTTAAATGACTTCCTAGTCAAGCCCCTAAAATATTTAATGTGAAAAGATAGATACTTACTTACTATATTAATCCTTTCCGGAAAAACGGGGAAAATTATCTATATTTCCTTTGTATAACGAAGAATGCTATTAAGACACCAATCAGCAATGGAGAATATTTGAATCTTCCTCGAGTCAGCAATTTTCTCTTTGGCATCTATAGAGTCGCTGACAAACAATTTTGTTATATATGAGCCGTTTATTTTCTCCATAGCCCCATCAGATAGCACCGGATGTGTTATGTAGGCCAGAACATCCTTTGCTCCCTTGTTGGTTATTCTCTCAGCCACGTTGCAGAGTGTGCCAGCGGAGTCAACTATATCGTCAATTATTATACACACCTTGCCTGTAATATCGTAACCGACCAATGAAAGTATCTTATTTTCATTTGCCTTTGGTCTGTACTTTATTGCCACGCTGTATTCGGCGCCTATTTGGTTTGATATGGAAATTATAGATTTCACATTGCCGGTGTCTGGTGATACCAAAACCACCTCGTCCAAATTGTATTTATTTCTGATCTCATCTATTATGAATTCGTCCGTATTCAGATTTATGCTAGGAATACTGAAAAAACCCAACGACTGGGGAGCATGCATGTCTACCACAAACAATCTATTTATAAAACTCAGAGAGAGCAGTTGGGCCACAACTCTGGCAGAGAAGGCATCCGAGAGACTCTCTATCCTGTCCTGTCTGGAATAGCCCATGTAAGTTATTAGCATGTAAACCTTCGATGGAACCGAATTACGCACTATATCCAGGGCAAAAAGGAGTTCCATTAGAGCATCATTAACATTGCCGGATATGGATTGTATAACAAGAACTCCGTTTCCCTGGAGGGACTGCTGGCCAGCAATTTTTACGAGTCTCTCACCATCAGCAAAGGATGATATTTCTGTGTATAAAATATCCTTTTTGTCAAATTTTTCCAGATTATTTACAAAGTTTCTCGCATTAGAACAGGCTAATATCTTCATGGTTGAAATCCAATAATATTAAGCCAGCTAAGCAAGCTTCGTCCAAATGTCAACAGAGTTACGAATTCATGAGGTTTTTTTGATTGTTGCGTTTTATCTACTCTAATACCACGCATGAAAAGTGCAGAGACCACAATTTTCCAGAAAAGCTATAGGAATGCCGGGAAATGTAAATTAATAGCTTGTCTATGGAAAAATTATTTCTACCTGTATATATGGGTTACCACGATATTTCCTATGTCTCCGCTATAGTCCCCTTCCAGAGACACTTGCAAATAATTTTCCAGGCGGCCGAGGCTACTAGTCTCGACGAATACTTTCTGTTCCGTGTTGACTAGGCTTTTCCGTAGTCTAAGGAGGTTGGCCGTAGCAACTTTTCTGAGCTGCCTGGCCCTTTCTTTTTTTATATCTCTTGAAATCTGAGGCATAGAGGCGGCGCCGGTGCCAGGTCTGCTACTGTAAGGAAAAATATGGCCATAGGTTATTGGTAACTCTTCAACTATTGAGATAGAGTCTTTATGCATGTTCTCTGTCTCTGTTGGAAAGCCAGCTATAAGATCTGCTCCAAAAATAACTTCGGGCCTTGTATCAAGAATGTTTTTGCACAGCCTAAAGACATCATTCCTGTTGTGGCGCCGCCCCATTCTTCTCAAAATCGTATCATTGCCTGACTGCAGACTTAGATGTAGGTGGGGCATGAGGCGTTTTTCATATTTCAGCTGTTCATTGAGATCTGGGTCCAGAGCAGCCGGATCCAACGAAGAGAGTCTGAGCCTCTCCAGAGATGTTTTTCTGATCAGCATCCCAACCAGTTTACCAAGGTTTACATCCAGATTCAATCCATTACCATAGTCACATATATTAACTCCTGTGAGAACAATCTCCCGGTAACCTAGGTCGACCAATTTTTTTACGTGCTCCAGCACATCCGTCGGCATAGCCGAAATGCTTCTGCCTCGGGCAAAGCGAGTTATACAGAATGTACATTTATTGTCGCAGCCGTCTTGGATTTTAACAGAACCCCTCCTCCTATTCCCGAATTCATACACCTGTTGGATGACTAGATGTCCAGAACTAGGGGTATCCGGAGCAGAAATAACTCCTTTTTCCAGAGTCAGATAGCTCTCCACTTTCAATTTGCCACTGTTACCTACGATGAAGTCAACCTCCGGCATTTTTAAATAGGCACCACTGTCTGTCTGGACTGCACATCCAACAACTCCCACGAGAATGTCTTTTCCCTTTTCTCTTCTAATCTTTCTGATGGACTGTCTGAGTTGCCTCTCGGCCTCCGACGTCACTGCGCAGCTATTAAAAACAACCACATCCCTGCCGCCGAAGACTCCCATTTTTATACTTTCCTCTAGAACTTTCCTCAGGATCTCGCTTTCGTGACTGTTAAGTCTACAGCCAAACGTTACAATCTCAACCCTGCCACCCAAGGCATCCTCAAACTTCGGTTATTGATCTAGTCCAGGTATAGGAATTCCTTCTAGAACATACCATCATCTGAGATGATGCCATCATCGCGTCCAGAGCTATTATTTAGAGTTACGTGGGATACATTGTAGGCCAGCTCCCCACCGTTCTCCTTTATGATACGCATAGCTCTTAGAAGGACTTTCTGCCTTATCTCAGCATGGCCAGGTAGGTCAATAGCCGTTGTATGTGCCAAAAACTTCAGGTTCAGCGCTGAGGGTCTAGCAACGGACTCAAAGAACACTAGTGTGAATCCTTTTCTACTTATGTTAGCATCATCAAGCAGCATTTGTCTCACCTCACTGGTTATCTTTTCTAACTTATCAAGATCAACGAATCTTATAGGTATTATCTCATTGATACACCTGCAGGTCATCCTTCCCTTATTTTCCACAACCATATTGGTAAACAGGGAGTTAGATACATATATAGGGAATCTAGCTAAAGCCAGAATCGTTGTTCGTCTCCAACCAATATCCTGAACGACACCCTCGATTGACTTGTCTGGGGACGAGATCCATTCTCCAACTGTGAATGGTTTGTCTATGTACAGGAGCACAGCCCCAAATATATTAGCAATAGTATCCCTTGCGGCCAGACCTATAGTCAAACCACCTATCCCACCTATTGTTAACAGACTCTGGAGATTCAATCCAAGTTCGCTCATGGTAAAGAGAGATATAGCGAAAAAAGCCACAAACTGAAGCATTCTTTCAACGAACATTATCCCACCATAATCTATGGTCCCACCTTTTTGTTGTTTCTTATTAATAATTCTTTTCGCCCATTGGCCTATAATCCCGAAAATTAGCCAAAAAATTACATAGGCTGTCATAACTATTTCTAGATTTTTCCAGAAAGGTACTTCGTGCAATTGCAAAATTTCTGCCACATCATACATACAAACTATCCACAGATACATTACCAACGGTCCCTGAACAGGAAGAAACACGGCAGCGCCGGTTATCTGCTGTGTACTTTCGAATTTTTTGCGAATTCCTCCGAATACAAACCCAACAATCCTTGTTATTACATATGTTACTGCCACATATGCAGCAGATCTCAGAATCATGTCATGCACTTCTTTATTTTTTAGGATACCAATTAAGATATTCAATATAACTTCAGATGTTAACATAGAAAAACGTCCAAATCACCATGGTTTGGACGCTATCATCAGTTTTTCCTAAGTCAAGCCATTCACTATTGTGAGGGCTATAATAATTCTCATTTTCAGTTTGTTCTTTCTACAAGTCTGTCCTCCTTTGGTTTGTTTTATTCCAGTCTTTGTCCTAGCTTCAATGAGGATGGAGCAACCTAAAGTCCTTTAAATAAATTCATGGAACCATTTTACAGTATTAATTTTCTCCGATTCTCCCCATACTTCAAATCTTCCAGAAACTGTAGAAGTAGGTGTCTGAACAGAATTTGGAGACCATGGTCCAGATGATTTCATAGCGGATAGTTTTTTGCCAAATATTTTAGAGTCTAAGCTTTAAAATCTAATACTTTTTTAATTCTTAGAATGTCTACTTAATCACTCCGCCTATTTAGCTTTGGAGAAGAAAATTTAGAATTGTTAAACCTAATTTCTTCAGGACTACTTACTAATAAGTTAGCTTACATACAGAAAGCTTCAGTCCAGGGCCAGCCACTAACTCTATTCCAGATGAAATATGTGTGATGGGTATACCGCTGCTGAAAGATGGGGA
>JAIRWJ010000009.1 GCA_031269065.1 Rickettsiales bacterium | reverse complement strand
TACCTGGATGCAGTAGTCACAGTTCTGATAGATCTTAGGAATTTTAACAGTGAAAATTTTAAGGCATTCCATCCTGGAGGTAAACTAGGAGCCCAGCTGATAAGAGTGAGAGACATAATGCGAACCTCCGGCACAATTCCACTCATAAATATTAATAAAAGCGCCTCCGAGGCACTCAATGAAATGAATATGAAAGGAATTGGTGCCGTTGGCATTCTGGATAACAACAGTAAATTAATCGGGGTTATTTCCGATGGGGATGTGAGGAGAAAAACTCTAGAGTACGGAAACATTATGACCAGATCCATAACAGATCTTATGACTCCAAATCCAAAATTCGTCTTTGGAGATAATCTGGCTGTCGAAGCCCTTGCTCATATGACCGAAAGGGAGCGGTACATACAGGTGCTGTTCGTTGTCAATGAGGCTATGGAGACTATTGGCATTATGCACATACAAGATCTCTTCAGAGCTGGCGTAGTGTAGGAAGAGGGGTAAAACATGGTTAATAACTATAGAATCATTGCACAGAACAGAAAGGCTCACTATGAATATTTTATTGAGGAGGAGTATGAGGCTGGGCTAGTTCTAGAGGGAAGCGAGATTAAGAGTCTCCGCAGCTCTCGGGTGAACCTGCAGGATGCCCATGTGGGGTTCGACAAAAACAATGAACTCTATATGCTCAATCTCAACATTGCACCATATAAATTGGCCAGTGCTTTTAGTAAACATGAGCCAGGTAGGAGAAAAAAACTTCTGCTGCATAGAAAAGAAATAGATAAAATAAGCGGAAAAATAAGACTAAAAGGTTTCACCTGCATACCTCTGGTGCTATATCTGAATAGCCGGAACTATGCAAAAATCAAAATAGCTACTGCAAAGGGTAAAAAAATCTACGACAAAAGAGAGAGTGTTAGAGAGAAGGATATCGAAAGAAACGAGCTGAGGGTGGCTAAGAATACCCCATTTTAACCCCCCTCATTCGTCCGCGGTTTCTCTGGGACAGCATTGCTTCACTCCTTAGAGACAAGAACTTCGGGGAAAATGGTCTCCGATGGATCTAAAGATGTGTTTATAGTCATTCCAGGGGAAGGGAACTCTTTAAATACAAATTCATTTTCATTCCGTCTTTTTCTCCTTTCCCCTGGAACTTCCTGGGAAGTTGAGTTGCATCCCACAGTTCTAGTCCCTAGAGCCATCGTCTTCATATTCTATGGCAATATCTTTTGCTGTTTTTTCTTTTCCACTTAGTATCTTTATATCATTGGCTGTTTTTAGCACGTTACCTCTTCCGTATCTGAGGTAGGACATAGCTTTATCGTAGGACTTTTGAGCATCATCTAGGCTGCCCCTTAGAACTTCCATAAAATCAACAAACTTTAGGATTTTATCGTACATACGCATTGCCAGTCCCACTATAGCCTCAATATTTTTAGTCTGCTTTTCTACACTCCACAGGTTTTCTACCATTCTTAGCACGGGCATTAGAGACGATCCGGTAACTATGGCAACATTATTTTGGAAGGCTACTCTGAATAGGTCCCGGTCATGGCCCAGGGCCTCTAGATAGGCTCCTTCGATAGGAAGGAACATAAATACGAAATCCGGAGAATCCGAGCCGTATAATTCGTGGTATTTTTTTCTTCCCAGCTCTTCTATGTGGTTTCTTATGTCTGCGCAGTATTTACGTATAAATTCATTCCGTTCGGTTTCTTCTCCGGCTAGTCTATAATTTTCATAGTTAATTAGAGAAACCTTAGAATCCACAATGAGCCTCCGATCACCTGGTATATTTATCACAAAATCCAGAAAAAATTGCTCTCCACTCTGATTTTTCACGCTTTGCTGTTCCAGGTAATCTGTCCCTTCTCTGAGACCAATGGACTCCAGTAGATTTTTGAGTTGCAATTCTCCCCAGTTTCCCTGGGCTTTTTTATCATTTTTGAGAACATTGGCTAGGTTGTCGGCTTTTGCCCCGACATTTTCAGTATACCTGACCAGCAGATCTATGTGCTCTTTAAGGGAGGCCTCAGTTTTCACTGTGTTCTCATTATTTTCCTGGATAGTTCTGCTAATTTTTGTACCAAAATCACCAATTTGGTTCCTAAGAGGGTCTATCAGATCGACAAGACCCCTTTTTTGTTCTCTACTGAAACTTTCTCGTTGTAGTTCAATCACTTCCTGGGAAATATTTTTGAACTGCAATATCATATCATTTCTAATATCTGTCATGTTTTTCAGATCCTTTTCCCTTTCCTCAAGGGAAAATTTTAATCGTAAAATAGTACGGTTGGCTTCTAGCAGAGAGATGTTTTTCTGATCTAATTCGACTTTAAGCTCCTCTATTCGAGATATCAAATGCTCCCTCTCGGATTTCAGAGCCTGCAACTTTAGTTTTTCCTCTTCGGTTCCTATTAGAGTCGCATTCTTTCCATCAAGTTCGTTTCTTAGTTCTTTAAGTTGTGACAGAAGGTAATTTTTCTCCGAATTCAGTATGCCAAGTTTTGTGAATATCCAGGCAACGAACACCAGAGCAGCTAGAAATATAGAAATAACTGTGATTTGGACGAACAAACTTTTTCATTAAAAACGGTTCTGACGCCATCTTACACATACTACGAAAAAATCAAAGAGTTATTTGCCCAAGTCTTGGCTGGAAGTTCTAGCTGCGAAGACCGTTAACAAAGCGCCTGAGTTCATCATTGGACACATTTCCAATTCTTTTTGCCGAAATTAGAGCGCTAACTTCGCTAACACTTTTCTCAAAATCATCATTTATGACAACATAATCATATTCGTCAAAGTGTTCGATTTCGCTTTTGGCCTCGGCAATTCTTCTATCTATGACAACTTTATCGTCGAGATTTCTTTTTCTTATCCTATTTTTCATTGTTTCCATGTCTGGAGGCAAAAGAAATATTCTAAGGAGCTCGTTTCTATCTATCTTTGATGATATTTGTCTATTACCCTGCCAATCCACATCCATTATGACGTCATAACCCTCATTGAACCTTTTTGTAATCTCACTCTTCAGAGTTCCATAGTGGTTACCGAACACCGAGGCATGTTCAACAAATTCGTCGTTGTCAATCTTTTTGAGGAACGCCCCACTATCCAAAAAATAGTAGTTTTTTCCATTTACCTCATTGGCTCTGGGGCTCCTGGTCGTGGCCGAAACAGAGAATTTTATATTATTGTCACGCCTCCTGATTTCGTCAATTATACTCGTTTTTCCTACCCCAGATGGTGATGATATTATTATGATAAAGTTTTTATAAGAAAGCACTTTATGTCCAAATAACAATATCGCCGGAATATAGGAGCGGTTTTTAAAAAATCAAGGAAGCAATTTTTTTTGGAATTTCCCTCATGTTGTTGCTTTAGGTTATTTTTTCTCATTTATTTCATTAAATCCATTTCTAAGCTCATCCTAATATGTTTCCGCTACCCTAGTCCAAATATTTTTCTTCTGCATCCATACTTATCCGCTATAACTTTGAATCTATTTGGATGAAATCATGTTTTTTGCCTTCTGAGAAATCAGTGTAGATGGTCTAGTGAGAGGGGGTAGGAGTTGGACTCCACCTCCAGAACGGAGGAGATTGGGAGAGAGAGGGTGGAGTGAAAAAACGGTTGTAGAAGCTATTCCTGTAGAGCTAACACCCACTCTGAATCTCCCCAGAATCTGCAAGATCGGTTTAAATGGAAACGAATATTTCAAAAGCCTAGGACTTCTTTCGGAAATAAGTCTAAATTTTCAAACTAGACGTTATCCTCCGAATCTCTGATGACTTTGCCGATAAAATTGCCAGCAGCTTCCAGGCAGTCCTGGTCTATAAAATGACCGACGTCATTTTGACATATATGGACACTGACTTCGGAACCAAAGTTTTCCAGCAAATTTCTACTGTAGGCTAGGCAGGAGTAAGGAACGACACTATCACAGGAACTGTGGAGCATTAGAACCCTTTGTCCTGTTCTAGCGTCGGATTCGATGCTGCCAAGACTATCAGGCTGCAGACCGGAAAATGATACTATCCCGCCGATCCTCTGGTCCAGCCTGATTCCTGTGTATAGAGCCATCATAGCCCCTTGAGAAAATCCAAGTAGAAAGATGTTTTTATAGATCAGGGAGAGTTCTCTGATCTGCTTCTCTAAAAAATCACGGAATGTTCTATGGTTTCTGGCCACTGCTCCGGCCACGCTCTCCGGAGTTATATACTCAACATCCAGGGGAAACCATTGGTAACTATTATCTGCTATTTTCTCTGGTGCGTTCGGCGCAATAAAACATAGGTCATTGGAAAATTCTAATAAAAATCTGGAAAAATATTCTGCCAGTTCCATTATATTCTTTCCATTACCATAGTAACCATGCAGCAGGAACAGGGCATATCGATTTCTACCGCTCCTTGCTAATTTTCTAACAAAATTTAGCATCATAATCCCTTTTAACTTTGGTTCTCTGTGGTGGGGAGCTTGTCATATTCCCTCTTAATTTCCTGGCAATCCTGCCAGGTGAGCCATTTGGGTCCACCCTCGATTCGACTACTGTTGCGGAGCAAATAGGCTGGATGGAAAATTGGCATCATTTTAGATCCGTAGGGTCCATCGAACCACTGACCCCTGATTTTCATCATACCAAGGGTTGTACCAATAAAACTTCTCGCCGCCACTGCCCCGCAGAGAAGTATTATTCTCGGCCTAATTATGTCAATTTGTGCATCAAGATATTTCTTACAAATTATTTGCTCTTCCACCGATGGAATTCTATTGTTTGGTGGCCTGCATTTGACTGTGTTGCATATATATATGTTTTTTTCTCTGGATATGTTTATGGAAATTAGAATTTTATCAAGTAGCTGGCCGGATTTTCCAACAAATGGCTTTCCCTCTACATCTTCCCAGTAGCCAGGCGCCTCACCTATTAGCATCAGCCTGCTATTCGGAATACCATCGGAGAATACGATGTTTGTGCGCATTTCGCAGAGGCGACACTCTCTGCAATTCCGGCAGATCTCTCTCAGACCATCTAATTTTTCATACATAGGAACCACCTATATTAGAAATAGCAATAGGGGAGTGACATATAGAAGGCCGTCAAATCTATCCATAAAGCCTCCATGGCCAGGAATCATATTTCCGCTATCCTTTACGGCAAATTTTCTCTTTATGTAGGATTCTGTGAAGTCTCCAGCCTGCTCAAGGCAACAGAACAAAGGAGTGCAATAGAGGAGCAGATACTCATATTCCGGCAGATAAAGATGAGCAAAAATGCAACAGAAAATTATTGCGAAAAGCATGCCGCCCAAAAGACCCTCATAGGATTTTCCCGGGCTCACACTGCTAATCCTATGCCTACCCATATTCAGCTGGTACCCAACCACATAGGCGAACGTATCTGTGCTCCAGAGCAGAATAAATAGCCACATTAGCAGATGATTACCTTTGAATCTGCTAAACTTCAAGAACAGAATCGGTAGCAGACTTCCGCCTATATAAGTGACACCCAGCCAGTACCATCTCGGAGGATTTTTGGCACCTTTCACAATATTGCCCCACTCGAAAGCCATAAGGATACCAAGAATAAATATAAATACAAAACAGAAGAATATACTATTGCAGTACACGAAATCCAACACAATGGCCCCAAGAACTATTCCCGATAGAACCCTTAGCAAACCTTCTCTCATAATTTCCCTCCACTGTTAATCAAAACACGCCAACCGGTTACCCAGGTGGTCCACTAAATGTACTCTATTCTCAATTTTTTTGGACTATCTACGGTTATAACATGGCTTATGACTTCTCTTACCCCATCCACCGTGCTGATAATTTTTGTCAACAGCTCGTGTTCTCTTATATCTTTTGCTATGCCTATCACATATACCCTTTTGTTTACGGCCGATATTTCGTAGTTCAGTGACCTAATCTTCGACCCAAAGAAGATTCTGATGTTTATATCTTTTTCTAGAAAATAGTCTTTAACCTTCATCCAAAACAGTCCTCTACTCTCCTCGATATCTATACCATCCAACAATTCCCTGACCTTTAGATTCTTTGTAATTTTGTCAACCAGATAGCCTTTTGTCTGTTTATCAAAAACTATTCCCGTCAGTAGCACTCTGTTCTCTATAACCTTCAGGTTGTAGTAGCCAAAATCCTTTAGGTTATTTGTGCTGAGAAAACTCTTTCTGCCGTCCTCTATGTTATCTACGAGAGTTTTTTCCAGTCTCAGATCTGCGCTCACCTGATCTGAGCTTCTGTGTAATCCTGTTATCTCCTTAGCTATCTGGCTACTCGTAACCACTGCCCTCACACAAGCCGTAGTAGTCAGTAACAACATAAACACTAAGCACTTTCCCCTCATCATTAGCTAACGGTTTCTACATAAAAATATCCAGAACAGAGCGCTAGTGTAGGATTTTTTTTTCTTAAGTCAAGCAAATGTTTCCTTGGTAAGCGGGATTGATAACCGTCTACGTCCTTGTTCCTAGCCTATAGGCTAGGATCTGTAGCGATTCGGAGCTCAAAATCATCCCAGCTAAAATGTAAACACCTCGACAGTGTTGAGGTGGAATAATTATGGATCAAGTTTAGGTCTCCAAATTTTAGGGAGAAAATCTGCCTAGCGCAGAAATCACTTTTTTCTTGTTTCTAGAAACTTCATAAGTTTACCAATGGCCAGAGCCCGGTGGTTGTGTTCGACCCTCAGCTGGCTATCCATTTCTCCGTAGGTTATGTCCAGATTCCTGGGTCTGAAACATGAACAGTAGCCGAAGCCATTTTTGCCCCTTGGAGGCCAGCAGAGAAAGCCATCGATTCTTCCCTCGAAAAGGCGCTCTTCGAGTCCACCGGCTGAGCTGGGATAGATAATAGCCATGGTAGTCATAAAGTAGGCCTTTTTGCTCCTGTTTCCCAGAATGTGGTAGAGAATTTTTGCGGAATTTTCAAAACCACCGTACTCCTGGGCGAATCGACCGGAAAAGATTCCAGGAAAATCACCCAGAGCCTCTAGACAGAGACCTGAATCGTCAGCCAGAGTTGTAAGCTTCGTTCTTTCAAAGCCAAATCTTGCCTTCAGTAGAGCATTCTCTTCGAAGGTTCTGCCAGATTCTTCCGGAGAATCCAGATTGAAATCCTTTAGAGATTTTAATTCTATACCAGCGCCTCCGAGCAAAGTCGATATTTCTTTTATCTTATGCTCATTCGACGAAGCTAAAAACATTGTTTCCATATGAACTATTAGTTTCTGTCAATAAATCCATTTTTTGGTCCCATTTTTTGTATAGGGTTTCCAACTACTACTATGCTATGGACTCTATTAGCAGAATTTATTTATGTAAATACATATCCCCCAATTCTCTCCTGCATCCACCAAGGGAAATTGACCTTGTTTCCATCGGCACCCTGAACTCTTCGGAACCTTGGAATCTACCGGTTGGCCCAAGTTTCAGTTAGCAGTCTATGCCAAAGGTAATTATTCGGCTGAAGCTCAATAGAACTGCTAGATATTGTTATAATTCTAACCGATGTTATACCCTTCGGTGAAAATATTTTTAGCCATTTTTGGAAATGAAGGTTTTTGCCTTGTGTATTGTGTGGACCAGGGTGACTAAACGAGTGTTCCCCTGGATTGTTGACTTTGGATATAAATTGCTGTATGATGTGTTTAGTTTAAACTTTAAAAGATAGGGATAGAATGGAAGAATTAGATGAAGAATTAGATGATATCGCTGAGCTCACGGATGACGAAATAAAGACCAACTTTGAACCAGGAGGTGTAGGTACACTGGTCAGGATAGTTAAAGCCAAGAGGGTTAGGGAAATATCTCCAAAGAATATTGCTAAAATACCAGATAGATCGTTCAATTTTGAAGGAGAAGATTTGAAAGATGAACTCTCTGAAAAGTTTGTCGAGCAACTCGAAAAGGACCAGTTGGATATAATGGCAAAAACAAGGGGTGATGGTGGCGTGGTTAGTTTTATCTCTGGTGCCTTAAAAAAGAAAATCTGTGCCATAAAAAATCCAAACTGGATTAACCTAGAAGTATTTGGACAACTGGATGCGGAGACAATTGATGAACTCAGCGCTGAGCAGCTCAATATGTTAGACTTAGCGCGTGTAAGGGCTATGAGAATGGAGCAATGGGACAGTATAAAGAAAGATACAATTCAAAAAATAAATGTTGGCTATATTAGCCCCGAAATGCTGGGACAGCTGAAACATGAAACCATCGATAAATTTACACCTGTCCAGATAGCTGAAATCAGCAATGAACAGCTCAAAATTCTCACTCCAGTCCAGGCCGCCACTTTGAATAGGTCTAAGATTAAAGCTCTAGTGAACAGTGCCAAATTACATTTTCTAGCTGACCAAGTGCTGAGTACCCTAAAGGGCGGCGGTGTCCTCAAAGGACAAGACAACCAGATCAAGGAGTTGGTGGACAACAATAAAATAGGATTACTATCCCCTGATTTTGTTTGCCAAATACCTCTCAGCACAATCAATGGGCTAGAAACCAAAGTTCGGAAAAACCTCATCGGACAACTTACAAAAGAACAGCTGAATACTTTATTTTCTAAGAAAACAGAGTTTTACCTTATGAAGGACGTTGACTCTATACCGAAAGATGTATTTGGGACCTTAGAATCGGATGTTATTGCCCTACTCATAGATAACAAGCGGTTGGCCGACCTTAGCGATGGGCAGCTGGGAGCTCTGACTTTTGATCAGATTAATAATTTGGATGATTCATATATTAAAATCATAGTGGAGAGCGGAAGGCTGCATCTCCTAAGCTATGAGGCGCTTAGGGCACTTGAAGATTGGACAGTTATCAAAGGAAAACCTGAGCAGATCAAAAAATTGGTGGATAGCAATAAAATAGGAGCGTTATCCATCGAATTCATTAGAGGTATGCCTACCACTGAAATCAACGGATTGACCCCCGAAGTTCATGAGAACTTTATCAAACAATTTACAAAAGAGCAATTGGACGAGATGGCGGTTGTAACCGAAGGTGGACTTATGAGTCTTGGGGTCACCAAAAAAATCTGCAACATAAAGGTCAATTACGTATCAGTGAACACTTTCGGCGGTCTGAAATCAGAAACTATTGCCGCACTCACGGTTACCCAGATGGGCGACTTGAAGGCGGAGCTTCTTGGAGTTCTAACTGTGGAACAGGTCGTAGATTTGTCATATAAACAGATTGAAGCTCTGGCAAAAAATAACAAACTTCAGCATCTGTCAGACCATGTACTAGAACAGCTAGGAGATAAAATAATTCTGAAGAATGTCAATGATCATGCCGAGCAACTAGCCAGCCTGGTGAAAAGCGACAAAGTAAAATTTCTATCTACAGTTGCCATCACTAAAATAGCTGATAGTCTCATAAAAGGGCTATCAGGTGATCTGAAGAAAAAGTTCTTCGAACAACTAACTCCGGCACAACTTGACGCGATGGCAAAAGCTGGAAAAATTAGAACTGTCGCAGAAGATCCAAATCTTATACCAATTAGCACCTTTAAAAAACTCTCGGCCGAAGCTATGGCTGGTTTTTCAGGTAAGCAGTTTGCAAAATTTGACAAATCCTACCTAGAAGCCCTGACTCCAGTACAGGTCGAAAAGCTCGGCCCAGAACAGACCGAGGGAATGTCTTCGGCAAATAAGCTGCAGCATTTGCCAGGTAATGTGCTGAGCTTTCTGTCCAAAAATAATAAAATTGGGAATCTTTCGGAGGAGCAGTTGGGTAGTTTGCTCGGCGCCGACAAATTGAAACATATTTCTAGGACTCTGGTCAGTATGAAAAAAAACAATAAGCTCGGCTCTATTGGGAATTCGAAGCTCCTTGAGTCGATAATCAGTGTTGATTTTGATACAGAAAAAGGACAGATTGCCATTGGTGCTGAAACAATAGGTCTAATCAGAGGAAAAGTAACTTCCTACGCTGAAGGAGAGGATGTTCCATCAATAATAATATCAGAGGATGCAAAGGAATACGTTGCAGGACAAATCGCCGAGGGAACTAGAGAGGAAGATTGGTCAAGAATGGGAATCAACGGACTAAGATGGATTATGGGGGATTCACAACATACAGGTACTGTTCTTGAAGTATTGAAGGACGGAGTAAATTCTCTTTCCAAAAATGTCTATGAACTTATAGACGGGGCTAATCTGCTTAAAAATAGAATAGCTCTCAACAATAATGAGAAAGAAACCGCTGCTGACTACGTTAGATTGAAAGAAGTTCTGGAGCGCCTTGTTAGGGTTGCAAACTATAACTGCATAGATGAATACATCAGCGCAATGGACTTAATTTCATCTCTTGTGGAGGATAAGGATGTGGATATTGATTATCGCATCATTCTTAGTGAAGAGCTGATGAAATTGGGTGAAAAATTTCTGGCGGGCTACTATGGAGTAGCGGAGGATATGGTGCTTCATCCTTTTACCCGAGAAAAGCTGGGAAAAATATATCTGAATCATGTGCAAATTATTGCAGAAAAAAACAATATAGATCTTGACGAATTCTCTAACAAACTAAGACAAAACGAAAAAGATAAGAATATATACAGCAATTTAAATAAACATGAAATAGATTGTCTGAATACTCTTAAGCGTGCCACAAGGATATATCCTCCTGGCGATGGAACGGTGAACGATATAGCCTCCCGTGTGGCTCCCTGGGTGGGGGTTGCTAGGACAGCGATGGTTACCTGTGGTGTGACTGTGGCTGCGCAGAGAGCCACTAGAAACCCTTGGCTGACATCTGTCCTCGCTTTTATTGGGTTTGGCGTAACCGTGAAAAAGGCTAAGGATGCGGCAGAGATAAATAGTTATATGAACAAGACAGTTGAAGAAAGGCAAATACTGCACAAAAAAGAAAGGAAACAATCTAAAGAGAGAAGTGGCAAACCATTTTTCGTGTTTATATATGGATTTGCCAGGGCTTTCGGAAGACTAAGAATGAGAACCACCCGCTTTTTTACGGTTCTTTTTAAAATTAAAAAGAAGTCTGCAACCGGATTTGAGCGTCTTGACTATAGTTCCTCGGCCAAAAAAGAAAATGAAAGCAAAAAATTTAGAGAGGGTTGTCTGAGGCAGATTAAGAAAGATATTCTGATAGATGAAAAGGAAAAGTATACGGGACGTTTGGCAGATATTAGCGATGCTATTGTCGGCAATATCGTTAAAGGGCAAAAAACTGCTAAGGAGCAGAAAACTGTGGATGAGCGAGTCGTAGGGCTTGTCACCGATCTCGATGAAATGAAAAAGGAATTACTTGACTGTTGGCTCAAAAGGAAAGATGTTGAGTTGGCGACAGAGTTCCCTGAACTCAAAAAAATTACGAAAGATGGTATACTAAAGAAGCTTCTTAAAGTCGTTGCAGGCACTGCCAAGGGAATTGCTGGGGGAGGAGCTCCAGTGCTAATGGGTTTGGCAGGAAATATTCTCAATCAGGCTGGAGTCTCAGGAGTTCTAACTAGTTTGCAGAGAATCGAGTTTGAGAAAAAACTAGAAGCTATTCGAAGAGAGTATAACGCCTATGCGGAGAAATTGGAGGAGGACAAGGCCCGCAGACTTGCTGAGCTTAACGAAAGCACAAAAGTTGAATTTGGTAAACTTAAAGATTCCCGCACAGAAAGGATGGATAAAATTAGGAAAGATATGGGTAAATTTCCAGGGGATATTGGAGAGAATGCCGGTTTTGACAATGTTATTGATTTTAGCAACATAAATATTTCGGCGAAAATTTGGAAAAAAGAGAAAGAGAGCAACGAGGAGCATCCGTTGTACAAAAAAGAGCGCGAGAAGAAGGAGTCATCATCGGAATTGAAGGAAAGCAAAAAAAGAGAACTTGAAAGTGAAATCTCGTTTGGCTCAGATGAGAATTTTGAATCAGATGGAGAATTTGATGAGGGAAGTCTCTACGAGAGTTTATCCGAAGCCAATGAAGAGGTTGAGGGAGAACTAGTGAAGGATGCCAGTAAAGAGCTTAGTAATGTGTCTGGGTTAGCTGAGAAATTTGAGAAAGGGAGAGGAGAAGTTGTTTGATCTAAGCTCTAGTCTTCCACGGCTCTCGGAAAACATGGGGCGTGGTTCAGATACCTTGGGCATCTGAACCACTTTCCCGTCCGGAAAGCCAAAGTCATCTGTCCAAATACGAATGTTGTTGCTTTCCATTTTTCCGCCGCCAGGCTATTCAAGATTATTTTGGGTTTTATCTATGTTCTAGCGTATTCTAGGCAAAATTAATAAATGCATAACACAATTCCTGGAGGATATTATATAAGAAAATTGAAATTAAGAAGATGGGACGGGAAAGTGTAGCAATCTACTGGGTGGTTTCACAAGAAATTAAGAAGATTGGACGAGAAAGTGCGCAACCTATTTGGGGTTTCACAGTAAACAAAATCGTTGACAATTAGCATTCGGTGGTAGTATCATAGGCTTGTTTTTACCCATTTTGATGGGTCACTTGTTATGTGGGGTTTATGTTTGCGGTATTAAGAACAGGAAATAAACAGTATACGGTATCCGAAGGGAACTTTATAGATGTTGAGAAGTTGGATGCCGAAGAAGGTGGAAAGGTTTTGTTTGGCGATATCCTTCTGGTGGAGGATGCTGAGGGTAGGGTACTTGTTGGGAAGCCTAAGGTAGTTGGTGTCACTGTAGAGGCTGAGGTTATAAAAAATCATAGAGACAAAAAGGTGATGATTTTCAAAATGAGAAGAAGAAAGAATTCTAGAACTATGGGTGGTCACAGGCAATCGAAGACCCGAGTGAGAATTACTTCTATAGTATTTTCTAACTACCCTGGGGAGGCGTAATGGCCCATCATAAAGCCGGAGGGAGCTCTACCAATGGCCGCGATTCGGCTGGCAGGAGACTAGGTATTAAGAAGTATGCCGGTGAGAAAATTGCTCCTGGTGGTATTATTTGTAAACAGCGGGGAACGAAGTGGTATCCGGGTTTCAATGTGGGCCTAGGCAAAGATCATACTATATTCGCCCTAGTTGGCGGTGTTGTGGAATTTGTAAAGAAAGGGCCAAAAAACAGGGTCTTTGTCAACATTGTAACCGAGTAGTTTTGCAGCCCCTGTTGGATGGTATCTGCTTCGCTTCTTTCTAGGGACGCGTATTGTGGAACTTGGTTTTAGAGTTCGATTTCTGGTCAATTTAATTAGTTTTCAAGAATTTCTTCAGCTGCTCGATGGAGCCAATGGTTGTGGCCTTGGCTTCAGGACAGGTTTTTCTGACCATATTTGTTAGAACTCTCCCCGGCCCGACTTCCAGAAAGCTATCTACCCCAAGTTTACTGAGGTTTAGCATGGTTTCACGCCATCTCACTCGGTTGGTAATCTGACTGAGTAAATTGTCCCTAATCTCACTGCTATTCTCTAGTTCTGCTCTGTAGTTGGCCATGATGCCGACAACTGGCTCTGCTATTTTGACATTTTCTAGAGCGCTGCGCATAATTTCAACAGCTGGTTCCATGAGTTTCGAATGAAATGCTCCGCTAACGGATAGCTTCTTTATTTTACTAATGCCTCTGACCTTGGCTTGCTCAAGTGCCTTGTCTATGGAATCTCTATTGCCACTCAGCACAACTTGATCGTCTGTGTTGTCGTTGGTTATCTCTAGTATTTCGCCAGCCAGGACAGATTCTCTGACAATTTTCTCCACCAGACCAAGTGATGCCCCTAGGACGGCCATGGAGCCATGATTTCTTTCACCCACCTCTGCAAACGTTTCTCCTCGTATCTTCAGGAGTTTCGTCGTGTCGGCTAGCGTTAGACTTCGGCTGGCACAGAGTGCTGTGTACTCGCCGAGCGAATGTCCAGCACTAAAACTGCATAGGCTTTCCATTTTTTCTCCACTCTCTGATTCTATGGTCCTAAGAATAGCCATGGATGCGGCCATGATTGCCGACTGGGCATTGCTGGTCTGTGTAAGTTCTTCCAGAGGTCCTTCAAAAATTAATTTCGTTAGTTTCTTAGCTGTAATATCGTCCACCTCATCAAAAACCTCTCGGGCGGTACTAAAATTGTCATAGAATTCTTGTGCCATGCCAACCATCTGACATCCCTGACCCGGAAAAATAATTGCAGTTACCATCTGGAATAATTTTTATATCTACTACGATGTCTAGCGGGATTTTTTAGTAAAATCAACAAAATAAAAATATTAGTTTCGGGGATTGATAACCTTTTACGTACTATTTAACATTCAAGTTGTAACATCAGTCCAGGTTAACTAAAAAGGACTAGTTCTATGTGTGTCGAAGGAATAAAATGTGTTCACCGTGAGAGCGAGAGAATAAATATGAGCGGCATAGTGGATGGAGGCAAACAGAGGTATTATTGCAGAGACTATGGAAGAACTTTTGGAGGAGGGAGTGATAGAAGAATAAAATACTCTGATGAGAAGAGGCTAAGAGTTTTAAAACTCTATCTAGATAATGTGGGCCTGGGAAGCATAGAGAGGCTAGAGAATGTATCAGTTGCCCTTGTGCCAGAATGGTTTAAAAAATTTGCTAAAATACCGAATTCTGCAGTAAACACATAGCTAGCAAATCTGAAACCTGCTCTGTAGAATCCATAAACTCGAGAATTAGAAATTACCTGGCTAGACTCAGCAGGAGGACCAGAAGATTCAGCAAATCCCTAGAAATGCTCTGTTGCATTGCAACAGTCTAATACTGCTATTTGATAGGCTTTATTGGGGATAGCGCTGGAGTAATCAACTTATGTTTAAGCGGTCCCCGCACTTAAAGCTGTAATCCTTGACTATAACCAAAACCCTTTTACACTTCCGCCAGTGCAGGGGGGAAACCCCTAGAACCGGGAGGTTAGAGGCTTACCGGTTGGAATGGTCCTTCTGGGCATGCTGATTTTCTAAAATAAATTTGGAGGAAGACAAGTGTCCTATGTTTAAAACACTTTTTTTAATGATTAGTTTGTTTACCCCCTTTATTGAGGAGAGCAATAAGGCAGAGGGACCGCTTAAGGTATGGTCTGTAGATAAGAAGTCTGAGGATGAGAAGTCTGAAGAAGACAGAAAGAGGCACATAGCTTGGAACATATCTATTACAAGTAAGTGCCGAAATGCCTATAGAAGGGACTGTAGACACCATCAGATAGTTTTTGCGAATGGGACTAATGTGGGGTATTTCAGTAAACACCCTTTCTTTTCCCTTTTCGTTGACTCCATCGAAGGTGAATTCCGTTCCATGGAACGCGAAAAGCTTGAAAAAAAGAGTATGGGTATACATATTCCTCGCTAGAGTTTAAGGGAGATATGGATTTGATGGGACGAGCTGTAGAAAATATAAAACCACAATTTGTAGCTAAAAAATACAAGGTGATGAACAGTGAAGAGGAGAAGCTAATGGGAACATACTATCGACTTTTTCATAGAAAAAGTTACAAAAAGGGAAAATATAGGCAGGGGGAATATAAGAGCCACAATTGCCAAGATTTCGCGGAGGAGGTTCTCAAAGAATACGTTAGACTTGGCGGTAGGGCAGATGTATGGAAGTCCACCATAGAGGAAGAACATTTTACCTTTGGCTATGATAATGGAAAATATAATTGGAACCAGGCTGATGGGAATGACAATAATTATTTTGGTGCATTTGGCAATAATGATGGTTTTTTTGGTATGTTTGGCAAAGGTAATGGCGGATTTGACAGCGATCCAGACAAAAAGGACAGAGGCAACGGACCAAATACAAATAACGGTGAAGCTGGCAATTATGGTTCCGGTGATGCTGAAAAGCTAAGGTCCACTCTACAGCAGTACAGTCTTTTGGGTATTCTACTGGGTGGTACAATTGTCAGTATAGATGGTGTTAATATGGTTATCGATGAAAATGGTTTGAATATAGGCGTAGGTCCTCTTAATGTGGGTATTAATGAAAATGGCATAAATGCGGGTGCTCATATAGGTGGTGCCAGAGTAGACGCCAATGTGAATTTTAACGGGAATATCGGAATGGGCTTTAGATGGGAGTTTTAGGTGTAGGATGCTTGTTTTAATTTTTCCACCCTCTAGCCTTCCCAAGGTATTTTCTATAGGAGTCTGGCCATGCTGAGTGATTCAGCCAGAGTGTTCTTAATATTGTGTCTACCTTCGATAATTTTATTTGGAGCTTTCATAGCCAATGTGTTTCTGAGTTCCCATCTCCAAAAGCCAAAGGATGGAATAAACGGATTTCTGCTGTTCCTCGAAACTACGCTTCTACCGTTCGGCCTCTGTGGCGTCCTACTCACGATGTTTGGAGCATATGATACTATCGTCAAATGGACCATTGGCCTATTCAAACTTCCCATCCCCAGCCTGCTTTTAATTATAGATGCATTGGCAATATCTAAACGCTTTAGAAAACATAAAATTGTGACTATCCTCTGTTCGCTCTGGGGAATTCTAACGCTGCTTCCATTGTTGGTCTTCATGTATCCCCCGGGCGGTACACTTGGTGGCGGGGATTATCCATGGCTGTTTACTGCCATTCCGACCTTCATGGCCCTCTGCCTCTACGGGATATTCGTCATCCTTAAGTTCCCACTTATGCTCTGCCATTTCTTCTATCTACTCTACGGGACCTATAGACAGTCTGTCTCCCGGAGAAAAAAGGGGGAAGTGTGATTGGGATTGATAACCTTCCACATACTTTTAACATTCCCAATGTGTTTTTTACAGGGGTCCGATCGTGAAAATTATCCCAATTCCATATCTATTCCTATTAATTTGGTCTATGATCTTCATCGTCAATGTGCTTCTGAGTTTTTATCTCAAAAGGTCAAAGGATGGAGTGAATAGGCTTCTATTGTTCCTTGAAATTACGTTTCTACTATTCCACTCCTATGATATATATCCTGGGGGAAACCCGGCCATATTCAAAACGAGTAAAATCATTAGTTGGGTCACCGGACGTATGCCAGAATTGTTTTTTATTCTAGATGTGACAGCAGTACTACTGCACTTCAGAAAACGTGGAACTTTAACTATTCTCTGTCTACTGGGGGAGATCCTATTGCCACTTGCGCCGTTGGTCATCGAGTATTTCGCCATTGTCGGTGATGGTTGGTTCAGTATCTTCCTAGTCGGAATAGTTCTGAACCCTATGACGATCCCCCTGCTCAAACCCCCGCTTATACTCCTTCATTTCTTCTATCTACTCTACGGGACCTATAGACAGTTTGTCTCCCGGAGAAAAAAGGGGGAAGCGTGATCGGGATTGATAACCTTTCGTATACTTTTAATCTCTCCGGGTTCAATTCCCCACAGCTCTGCTACGAAATTAATACATTCACAGCAGCTATCACTATTTGATTAGCAAACTACATTAGTAAACTACCGATACCTCGCAGTCTCTGCTGCGAGGAGGTTCATT
>JAIRWJ010000008.1 GCA_031269065.1 Rickettsiales bacterium | reverse complement strand
ATGATAGATCCAAAGAGACTTGAGCTTTCGGCCTATGATGGCATACCCCATCTGCTCATGCCTGTGGTCACGGACTCGAAAAAAGCTGTGATGTCCATGAAATGGATAGTAAATGAGATGGAAAATCGCTATAGAATTATGTCTAGTCTGGGAGTACGGAATGTCTATGGCTATAACGAAAAGATTAGACAGGCCATTCGGGAAAATACACCTATTGAAAGCCGGATGCTTATGGGCTATGACGAATATGGTGAGCCCGTCTACAGCAGAAATGAGCTGGAAGCGAAACAGCTGCCCTTCATAGTAGTTATCGTTGATGAAATGGCTGATCTGATGATCACAGCTGGAAAAGAGATCGAAGCTCTGATCCAGAGAGTAGCACAGATGGCCAGGGCAGCTGGGATTCACATAATAATGGCAACCCAGAGGCCATCGGTGGATGTTCTGACGGGAGTTATAAAGGCTAATTTTCCCAGCAGAGTCAGTTTCCTCGTAAGTTCTCGGATTGATAGTAAAGTTATTCTGGGTGAACAAGGTGCGGAACAGCTGCTAGGAATGGGTGATATGCTTCATATGCAGAATGGTAGCAAGATAAGTCGCGCCCATGGTCCCTTTGTCTCCGACAACGAGGTGGAGAAGGTTGTTGAGTTCATAACAAAGCAGGGATTCCGGCCCGAATACGTAAAAATGGCCAGGGATAGTGATGGCTCATCGAACGGAGAAAACGATGATGGCGGAAATATGGACATAGATATAATGGGGCATAAGGATGACGAAAGTATCTACCAGCAGGCTGTGGACATAATAAAGAAAGATAGAAAGGTCAGCATCAGCTACCTCCAGAGACAACTCCGGATAGGCTATAATAAGGCAGCAACTCTGGTCGAACGCATGGAAAAGGAAGGTATCATAAGTCCTGTCAATGCGATCGGAAAGAGAGATGTGCTAAAATAACCGGTCGCTCCAAAGTTTCCAGAGACTATTTAGGCCCACCGAAGGAGCTGCTTTTCTCGCCGCTGATTCTCTCTTCGTAGCGTGATTGCCAATTCGGTTTTTTATGATGTATTGGTAGATTTCGGGAATCGAATTTCTTTGCCTTTGAATTGAAAGGCCTGGATATGTTTTTCTTGGCTTTTTTAGCTGCATCGTCTCGCAAAATATCCGCATCTCCGTCCTCAAAGGGGAATCTTTCATCCAGAGGTATGGAATTTAGATAGTTTAATCTCTTTTTTTTCTCGGCTTTACCCGCATCTCGTAAAATATTCATATCTCTGTCCTTAAAAGTAAATCTCTTGCCCAGGTCCTGGGAATCTAGATAATCCAATCTTTTTTTAACTTTATCTGCAGCTTTGTGGCAATTGAGTTTTTCTTCACTATCCATGATATTTCTCCTAAAAAATTTTGATAAAATAATCCATCCGGCAATCGCTCATAGGCAGATTTGTCCAACTTAAAACGCTGGTCAACAGATAATATAAAATTTATGAAAAAATAAACAATATATTTATATAAAAATTTTAATATATCCGAACAAATGATTATTTTATTCTCCTAGAATCTGTGCAATCAACCGGATCCAGATTTACAATAAATTATTTTGGAAAACCTGTTAGCCGGAGAAGAAACCAGGCTTATTTCCAGCAGGGTTAAAGATTTGATCAGTCTCCGGCCTCGGCCATCGATGGAGGAATCGTTCACACTGTAGCCGATGCTGAGGCCATTCAGCAGGTCGTTCTGGATGTAGCGATAGATATTCTTACCCAGCTGGTCCTCTAGGTGAATTCTACCTTCAACGTAGAGTCCTAGCACATCTTCTCGGAGAAGGGTGATTTGCCCCATTACATCCTTGGGATTATGCTGGAATAGCAATTTTATGTTTCTGGCATCTCTCAGGGTTTTGGAAAAAGCCCCATTTAATACTATATCACCTTGACTATCCTCTACGTTGAAGACATTTGCATATCCGTAGAATTTGCCGCTTTCATCAAATTTCTCTATCTCTTTGGTCTTTCGATCCATTCCTGGAATGTTGTTCAAATAGCTAGGAAAAAATTAGCACGGCAACATCCCTGGCGGAAGCCTATAATCCAAGACCTAGAATCATGTGATAGCCTCTATCCCCATATTTATCTATAGAGCATCCAACTCCAAGTTTGAACTGCAGGTGCTCACTGATTCTAAATAGGTTGGCCAGAGTGAATTGGTGGAATTTCCTTAGTAGCAATTTTTTTGGGATGGAGTAGTTGATATTATCGTATTTTAGGTATAGAACACGATTATCCGGTTTTACATAGGGTATCGGGGGATCTTTGTAGTCGGACTTTTCAAGATCAACTCCGTAGTCATAGGAAAACACGATAGTCGCATTCTTTCCAATATTGTAATGGCTATGAAAACCAACTGCCAAATTATTTTTAAATGTGTCCACCATTATTTTATAGGTTACACCTATGGCCGTTCTGAAATTTTTTAGGGTTCCGCCACAGACTAGACTCAGATCAACGGACCTGAAGATACCGTTGTGGCCACTAAATTTCAAAGCCATGTCTGGTTCGAAGGGTACATAGTAACCGATTTTTACCATCAGCTCATTTTTGTCACGGCTGAAGATTTTGTAGCCAAAATACGGATTTAAAGAATAAATGTGCTCCTTTTTCAGCTCCATAGCTCTTTTTCTATTCGCTATTGGTTCTATGTAGTATTTCTGAAAAACATCTTTATCTATCGTGTCCAACGATATGCCCAGACCTATAAGTATGGAATTGAAACCATATTTGCCATCGAACCAAACACTATTCTTAACTAGACTTTCGCTACCGAAGTTGGAATTGCTATCTATCCTAAATTCAGCGACAACCTGGGAGCAGTTAGCCAGAAGGCAAAACATACAGAACAGGGTGACTAGTCCCATCGAACCTAGCTTCCCTTTTCCCCTGGAGTTCAGATCTGGCATATATTTTTTTGCCTAGTGAAGTAGATTGCCCTTTTTCAGCGTGTCGTAGACTATAGGGTTGCACATTAGATGTACATTCTTTATGGCCCAGTGCTCATCCACTGAGTCTGTGCTGAGCAGATCAAGGTCTCTATCGGTTTCTATATTCCTGAAACACATCCCCATACTCTTAGCTATGGTCAGAGAGGCGGCCACATCCCAGAATTTGGTTGAGCTTCCAAAAAATTGGCCGATGCTTCTATTCATCAGAGTGTAGGCCGACATAACATAGTTGGAGTACAGATCTATAACTGCATAGTCGCTTCTGCTGGTGTTACAACACCTGCGGCCCAAAACTATACTCTTTCCTAAAAGAGTCGATTCTTCGGCTCTTAGAGTAACCACCTCTTCCCTCCGGCTGAAGGCCTTTTTCGCATGATAGCTTGTTTTGCCATCGGAATATACGAGATCCCGGGTAACCGGCAGGTATATGGCCCCCATGTAGGGTCTGCAGTCTTTGTATAGAGCAACGGCCACCGCCCAGAGGGGAAATCCCCGATAGTATGTGGTACTTCCATCTATAGGGTCGATTATCCAGGTATATTCCTTTCTCCCACTGAAAAAGTCCGCCGTTGATTGTAGATCTTCCTCGTCCAGAATATTATAATTTCCCAGCTTGAGGTAGTCCCCCACTCTTCTTCTGAATAGCTTCGATATATTTAAATCTGCCTGGGTGACGATGCTTTTGTCGGGTTTCAGAGTTGCGCTCAGGTGTTCCTGACAATCGATAGCTATCTTCCCAGCCATTTCTACAAAATTTAATATCGTCTCTATAAAACCATCTTCAATGCTCATATTTTATCCTAATTTCACTAAGGAGTTTTTTAAAACTCTGGAGTAGTTCCAAATAACTACTATCTATAGCATCTCTCCTCAAAATTATGATATAATCTATATGGTTTGCGTATAAATTACAATGATTTATCAAAATAATGTTTGTGACTGTCTTAATCCTTCGCCTTAGCCTATTTCTAGTAACTGCCCGTCTATCAAGTTTTTTTGTAATTACAAAACCAATCCGGACAAACTCCTTTAAGTGCTGATGTTCGGTTATTCTGGTGTATTTTTCCTCTGTTCTACTGCAGAGGATAAGCATTTTGCTATTTTTCACACTAAGCTCCGCCCCCCTCTGGACCCGTAGAAAGTCCCTTCTAGCTTTAATTGTCAGTATTTTCATCGAAGTTCTCTCTAGTCTGGAGCCATTAACATCAGCGAGAATCCCTCTTGTCGATCGATTTTTTTATTTCTATCACAACAACCTCGGGTTTGCTAAATACCTTCACCGGTGGCCCCCAGGTGCCAACTCCGGAGGATACCAGAAGGGTGCTGTTTAATTTTTTCAGCATACCATAGGGCTTCTCGTATAAAAATTTAACGAACAGATTAAATGGAAACATCTGACCATTATGGGTGTGGCCAGATAGTTGCAGATCCACATTATTTACCACAGCCTCGTCGAAATATTTTGGATTATGGTCCAGGAGCAGCAAAAAACTATCAGCTCCACCGACCTTCTCCAGAAGCTCACTAACTTTTTTTCTAGTCACAGTTCTATCATAGCCTCCATCAACTCTTCCGGCCAGAACCAGATTCCCTTCAATGTGGACTAATTCATCCAGCAGCACCCGCATCCCGCACTCTTTCCTGAGGAATTCCAAAATCCTATTCAAATTTGTTCGCCCGGTGTAATATTCGTGGTTTCCCAGAATAGCATAGGTTCCGAGTTTTGATTCTATCCCTTTGAGTAGCTCAGCATATTTCAGGGAATCGAAGTAGTCTACCTTTGTTTCCACAGTATCCCCACCTAGCAGCACCAAATCGGCCTTCTGGGCATTTATGACTCCAACTATCTTTTTCAACAATTTTGTACTGGTGCCTACGGCCCCTAGATGCAGATCGCTGATAAAGACTACTTTCAGATTCACATTCTTTTCAGTTTTGATACTATAATATGTTGGCCTGATGAAAAACTTATTCACATAACCATAGCAGTAGAGAAAAAAATGTATGAGCAACACAGAGCAGGTGGTCTTGAACACGTTAATTCTGGGCCAAAACAGTCTGAGCGGCATGGTGCAGACAAAACAGAGAAATATGAGCATGTATATCAGAAGAACAAAAAATACCAGATGTTTAATGTTTCTGTGGACACTCTCGGATGTAGCCAGTACCAGCATTAGAAGACTCAGACCAAAGGATATAAACAGGAGTAGTAGCTTTGGACTATTGCCAAGGGCAGCAAATGAGTCTAGGTCGCCACTCACCATATAGGTAGCGCAGGTGAAGAGTGATGACAGAATTATGAAAAACATCAGAGCATAAAGCTTGATCATATTGAATGTAAAATTAACAGGTTCGAACATAGGGTCTACAGATAGTACATGTTTATATATATTCCACTGGATTCGACTCTGGCCGGGAGGTTGCAATAATAGTCTCCGTCGATCTGCAGCGGATAGTCTTTAGCTATGGTGGTTATAGAGACATTGTTTTTTCCTGTCAATTTAATAATGTTTCTATCGCTCTTTTTTCTAAAGAGGTGGAGGATGACCGACAGGATACTAATTTTTTTTATGATAACGACATCAAAGCTGTTGTCCTCTAGGCGAGATTCGGTGGTTGGTATTTTGACTCCATAATACCTTCCGTTGCTCACGCAGGTTAGAACATTTTTGTAAACCAGACCATCGACCTCCGTTTCAAGATGGACAAGGTCTCTGCCAACCAGTATTTTAAAAAGCTCGTAGATATAGGCAAGCCCGCCAACAATTTTCTTTAGTTTCATATTGACACCGTTGACTGCCAGAGAATCAAAACCAGCGCTAATCATGAGGGCAAAATAGCCCGTTTTTTCTCTGTTCTCGACTAGGTATCTGATCTTTCCTAGGTGCACTCTCTTTATTTTCCCGTATTCTATTGCCTTTAGGGACTTTCCTAGCGAATCTGTGTCCAGTTCCTTGGATAGAATATTAGCGGTACCTGCAGGAGCTATAGCTAGCTTGAACTTCTCATGGTCATCTCTGGCCGCCAGAGCATTCAGAGCACTATTTATAGTGCCATCTCCGGCCATCAGAACGAGCAGATCCAGAGATCCGGGTTCTAGCAAAGCGATTACTTCCTCAATTTTCTGTTCCTCGGCCAGTTCCCAGAGGTGAACCGAAAAGCCCATCTTCTCTAGCCGCTCCAGAAATCTTTGAATTGCTTTTTTGGAACATCTTCCGGAAAGGGGATTTGCTATTAAAGCAGCTTTTTTCACTATAGCCTAATTTTATCAAGATCCATAGTTTCTTCGTTGACTCTTAGCAGGGACCCCTCCAGAGTTACATCCATATCCTTGAATGGACCTGGGGAAATTACCTTTAGAATCTTTTTACTACTTTCATCAAATACAATGACCTCCCCACCATTGAAAGTGACTACTATAAAGTTTCTTTTTTTGTAGAGAATGGGCTTCAGACAGTAGGCTATGGTCTTCTCTTCTATGTTACTGTACATAAAATCTATTCTCCCAGTTTCATAGTCCAGAATGTAGAATTTGTTATCGATGGTCGTAAAATAGATCTTTTTAAAGCTGTCAAAGGTCAGATTGGCCAATGGAACTGAACCAATAGATTTTTTCCAGGCCAAAGCATTGTCCTTCTGAGAAAATTTTACTATACTGTTAGATTTAGAGACTATAAAGATATCATTACCGTTTACAAAAGTCCTGGCATCCCCCTTAACAGAATCACCCAGTCCGAATTTTGAAGTCTGGCCATCTTTTCTCAGCACAAGATGATTTCCCGAATCCACAAAAGTACCCTCCTTTCTGGAGGAGCAACTAGCCAGCAGCAACATAAGGATTGGAATTGAAGTTCTATTTCCTAGTTTCATTTTCGCCCGAAGTTTTTAATTTATCTCTATCACATCTAGTCTGCAATTTTTTCAGTTCATTTTCCAGAACCCGGATTCTCCTCAGGCTATACATCCTACCAAAATCGAATAGACTGAAAAATCTACGAATATGACTAAAAAACAGAGCCAACAGCGACCCCAGAAAGCCGGACAGCAGCATAAGCATGAACAGTCTCACCTCGAGAACATAATTCAGTGGGGACAGATTTAACTTTACAAAATCAGCATTATTCAGTGCAAACGCCACACATAGCATAAAGAGCAGAAAAAATAGAGCCAGCTTTAGTAGATTGTAGAAACCTTTTATCATCGCTGTTCCTCCATTAGAAAACCTTCTATAATGTCCCTAATCTGTTCATAGCTTTTATAGCCAATTTTTTCCTGATTATTTATAACCAGCAGAGGGGTTACGTTTATGTTAAATGCCTCTCGGCTGTTTTGCTGCATATATATAATTTTTCTATAGAGATCCTCGTTGTGTATGCACTCCTTCACATATTCCTCATCCATGCCATATTTTTTGCCAAGTTCTGTCAGAAACTGGGTGAAATTATCAACTGAACTCACATCCTGGCCGAACAACTCCTCCGCAATTTTGAGTCTATCTTCAGGTCTGGAGCACTGAAGAAAGGCTCCGATAGGTAAATTTTTTACTCCATAGAGGGGTCTCAGAGCATACCTGGCAACCTTTTTGTCGATTACGTATTCTTGAATAATTTTCCTAATCTCCGGCCTTATTTTTTTACAATATTTGCAGTTGAATGAGGAGTGGTCCACTATAGTAATTTTCGCCCCGCTATCACCAATAAGGCAGTCCATGTCAAAATTATTCAGTAAATACCTTCTCTTTTCCTCTATGCTTTTTCCATAGAGGTTTTTATTCAATAACACGGTCTGAGTCTTTTTCCCACCCTCACTTACACTTTCCTTCGCCTCCAGCCGATCCTTGCCTAGTTTCTTCCTATGAATAAAACCTAGCAGTAATAGCAGCAGGATCCCTAGATGCACCGAATACTTCTTTGCAAATTTTTTTGTATTGTCCCAAGGGTGCCCCATGAGCAAACTCATTAATCTTGTACACAGATGGTACTAGCTAGTTATTATTTGTAAACTCTCCGGACTGAAAAAATGAAAATGTCCTAGATTGTGTCATTTAACTAAAATTATCCTTTGCCCTGATACATTATGGTTGTATATTTTATCCTCCACCGCCAGAGGATGTTTTTACTATCATTTTTGGTATCAGAATGTTAATATTATTCTTATTCGCATAGAAACTTCCTAATGTACCTGCACAATCGGTATGCCCCAGGTATCCCCAAACGGGAATCTTCTTTCCCTAAAGAAATTTGAAGTCATGTTTTTTGCCCTCACTAAAGCTAGTGCGAATTATTTCCCTTATATTTCTATTGATTATTATCCAGGCTCTAATGGTATACTTTTTCTTTTTTCCTGAGTAGTAGTGTTTTGAGATCTAATTTTTTTCTCCTTATCCTCCCAGGGTTTTTAACGTGTACAAATCTTCATTTTTAGTTGACTCTTCCGAAAAAATTGCTATACTATACTAATTTTCACGATAGAAATGAGTAATATATGTATAGAGACAGAAATTCATGTTTTTTAAAGACCGAATCAGAAGGCTCCGAATTAGCCAAGCGTTTTATAAATGTGGAGGAAGTAACGAGGGAAATTGTGGATCAACTCGAGAGTCCTGGTAAAAGGTTATCCCCCA
>JAIRWJ010000082.1 GCA_031269065.1 Rickettsiales bacterium | reverse complement strand
GTCGATCTTTACTATAGCGCAGAATCATCAAAATTCGCTGACTACATGAGGTAACCATCTTCCTTCGCCTATCTTCCGGAAACCGCCGATAGGGTAGGGCGGGGGTTAATTATGCTGGTTTTCTGCCCTTTTAACAGCCTCTAGAATCTTTTTTTTGGCTTCGCTAGAATCTCTGAATCCGGACACCTTCACCCATTTACCTTTTTCAAGATCTTTATAATGTTCGAAAAAATGCTTAATTTTGTTAAGCAGGAGCTCGGGAATGGAGTCTATTTCTTCGAGCCCCGAGTATTCACTATTCATTTTCTCTGTTGGCACGGCAATTATTTTCTCGTCGCCACCTTTCTCATCTTCCATCAATAGCACTCCAATTGGTTTGCAGGGAATCACAGCTCCGGCCAATATTGGGTATTCTGTGATCACGAGAACGTCTATAGGATCACCATCGTCCGACAGAGTATTTGGAATGAAACCATAGTTGCATGGGTAGCACATGGGCGTTGCCAGAAATCTATCTACAAACAGAGCTCCACTGTCCTTATCAAGTTCATATTTAACTGGGTAGGGACTATCCGCCTGCACTTCCACTATTACGTTAACATTATCAGGCACTTTCTTTCCCATAACTATGTTTTTAGTCAACATCCTTCCTCCAAATTAGTTTATCAAATGGTATACGAGTTAGTATGATCTACTGTTGCTGGCCCATGTTATCAAACATATTTCCAAAGACACTCCCCAAAGTAGTGTTGGTGTCCGTACCCATGTACTGTTCGATGTCAAAATCGTCTTCATTTTCTCTCTGCTCGTCAGGTTTACTGCCTTCAACGTCACTCCTCAGTTTGAGCATCAATTTGCCAGTTTTGTCATCGAAAACAGAGACCATGGCATCAATTTTTTCTCCGGCCTTGTAAGAATCGGTCCTCTGTTCCTTTTCATTCGCGGATAAATCTATTCTTTTTATTATGCCTTTTAGGCCAAGATCTATTTCTACCTCAAGGAAGTCTCTCCTAACATTTTTTATCAGACACGGAGTCTTCGAATCCTTAACCAACTTCTGGCTCTCAGCCTTAAAGTTCTCATTACTAAGTTGTTTCAGGCCGAGAGAAATTCTCTCCTGTTCGTGGTTGCTTCCAAGCAATATTACCGTAATCTTATCGCCCTTTTTGTATTTTTTAGTCATATCTTTGGCAGTAGACTCATCCCAGTCTAGATCCGACACATGTGCCAACCCATCTATGCCAGACTCAAATTCAACAAATATACCAAAGTCGGTGGTATTTTTAACGGTGCCCTCCACCACATCTCCAACCATATACCTTTCGGAGAAGGTCTTCCATGGATTTTTCTCACACTGCTTCATGCCAAGAGAAACTCTATGATGCTCTATGTTGACATCAAGAATCATAACCTCAACCTCCTGGCCAATGGAAAGTATCTTCGATGGCGCTATGCTATTCTTAAGCCAGCTCATCTCTGAGATATGTACGAGTCCTTCTATACCATTCTCAATTTCAACAAAAACACCATACTGGGCTATGCTGGTTACCCGACCTTTCACTATTGAGTTCACAGGACATTTCTGCTCCATTGTTTCCCAGGGGTTATCCTGAAGCTGTTTCATGCCAAGCGAGACCTTTTTACTAACATCATCATACTTTATTACCTGGACTTTAATCTCTTGGCCAATCTTCAGGACCTCCGATGGATGTCTAACTCTGCACCAGGAAATATCTGTAAGATGCAGCAGTCCATCAAAACTTCCAAAATCAACGAAGGCACCATAGTCTGTTATGTTTTTAACCATCCCTGTCATCACATCACCTATCGCTATCCTACCAAGGATTTCCTCCCTTTCTTTACTTCTCTGTTCTTCCAGTATAGCCCTCCTTGATACCACTATATTCCTTCGCACATCATCGATCTTCAGAATCATGAACTGCTCTGTCCTTCCTGTGAAATCCTCCGAGTTCGCTAGAACCACCGTATCCACCTGGCTCCTCGGGAGAAATGCAATTATATCTCCTATTTCTATGGCGAAACCACCTTTCACCTTGCCAAGAATTTTTCCTTCGATAACCTTATTCTCCGCCATACACATCTTAAGATTAGTCCAACCTTGATACTTCCTGGCATTTTCTCTACTTACAATCAGTTCGCCCTTCTTATTCTCTATTTTTTCTATGTATATGTCTACCTGGTCGCCAACGACCACACTTTCACCCGCAAACTCCGATAGTGGTACATAGCCAACAGTTTTGCCACCAATGTCCACCGTAACCGTTTTGTTGTCTATGTCTATTATCGTACCTCGGGCTACATCGCCCTCATTATAAACTGCCACTCCCGAGTCATACTGATCTAGTAAACTCTCAAAATCTTCAAAACCAAAATCTGTCATTATCTTTCAAATGGGGTTGTTAATAACGAAATCAGACCAAACCCATTCCCGGAGACCCCAAAACCTTCGTAACTGCTGATCTAAAATTTAATAAGAGAAAGGACGCGAGCAACCACTTCCTCAATGCTCATATCCGTTGTGTCGACTTCGATAGCATCATCGGCTTTCCTTAGAGGAGATGCTGATCTTTCGCTGTCTCTTTTATCTCTCTCCTCCAGGTTAGCTAGAATTTCGTTATAGTCAATATTCTTACCTTTCAACACCATCTCTCTGTGTCTCCTCCGAGCTCTCTCTCCGACTGAGGCTGTGATAAAGAATTTATGACTCGCTTCCGGACATACGACAGTACCTATATCTCTTCCATCTAGCACAGCGCCGCCATCCTGATGGGCGAAGTCTAGCTGAAAATTCAGAAGAAACTTTCTCACCTCGGGAATTGCGGCCACCTTTGACGTCAGACGACCTGTCTCCTCCGTGTACAAATCTGGATCATCCAGATTGGAAAAGTCAGCACCGCCCATGAGGGCTGCAACTTGTCTCTCGTCGGAAGAGTTCCTCAACAGGTGCAGCGCAACTGCTCTGTAGAGACCTCCTGTGTTTAGATATGGTAAACCATGAAACTCCGCTACTCTTTTAGCCAGAGTTCCCTTTCCCGAAGCCAACGGCCCGTCAATAGCTATAATTTTGTTCATAACCAATTAGTTTTCGCCATGCTAACTCTGTCGGCAGTTTTGTCAACTAGGTTGCTGACTAAATTCCTGGGTTGAACGACAATTAGAAAAATAGCGGCAGGGAAAGCTCAAGTTATAGCCCAGAGGAAAGAGATCTCTTCTCCCTTTTGCCATAGAAATCGATGGATTTAGCCATAATGAGAGGTATAAATAGGAATTTCAGTTCGGATAAGAAATAATATCGAAAGTCGATGACTTTGAATACCATCCATACTAGACCATTAAGTGCAACAGCAGTTAGCAGTGCCAGAAATTTCTGCTCCAGAGTTTCCAGTTTTCTATCATCAATCAGTGACGATAGAATTATTCCTACTAGACCGTAGAAACCGATCCAGACATAGTGCACCGCCGCTCCCATTGAGGATAGAATCGCTGTGAAAAGCAACGACATGGTGACTGAGATACCTGCTATACACATTTCCCCCCGTTTTTTCCCAAATTTGAAAACCAGCTGGTGGTAACAAAGTATCTCTAAAACAGCGAATCCTATGGCTCCCAACAGATCCGCCAAACCGTGAAATTTGAGGTAGATCAGACTAAATCCTTCGCCCAACAGAATAGCTGTTATCAGGGCCTTTATTCTTCTATCATCTACACTATAGAGGGCATAGCCGTAGAACACCATAGCTGCATGCATATGACCGCTGGGAAATGCATACCCATTACCCAGATGTGGAAGAAGTGGTATCTTGAAGATGTGTTTCAAGAATCTGTTGAATATTACAGCAAAAAGCATAAATCCTGCCATTCTCTCATACAATCTTCGCTGATGGAAGAATATACCCAGCACAAATATTGGAAGCATAATATCCAAATGCCCGATTTTCAAACAAATATTAGCGAGTAAATTCCACATTTTCCTTGTACTGACTATGCTAATTTCTGTACCTAGAGTAGGTTTGCAATCCAATTTGTCAAGTTTCATAGAAACGAAGGGAGGGGAAACCACTAACCCTACATAAACTTTTAAATCTGACGACCTATAACATTAGTCCAAATTAATCATAGGGAGTCGGTCCTGTGTGTGTGAAGGGGTAAAATGTGTTCCCTGTGAAAGTCTTAGAATAAACAGAGGTGGTATAGTATGTGGTAAACAAAGGAATTACTCTGTAGAGATCGCAGAAGAACTTTTAGAGAAGAAAAAGATAGAAGAGTGAGCATACCAACCACACCAAAAAGCCCTCTTGGCTCTTTACCGAACAACAGCAATCCCCGCGGGGGACAAAAAGGGCGTCCACCAGACTGCCCGGGACCCAGATCTTTTTAGTTTTTGTCAGGCCTTTGGCAGGCGGCAGCAGGCCCCCCACTAAAAATCTGGCCTATTTCTTTCTCCCGTTTGTCCTCAGTAGTTCCTTGGCTACTTCAATTAGACGGCCCACGGGTTTGTAGCCAGCATCTCGAACCATTAGCACAGCCTTCATGAGGTCGCTGCTCTCATCTCCCCGACTCTGCATAACGGCGGCTATTATCATATAAACTCCATTATCATCCAGCCATTTCTCAGCACTGTTCATTTTTTTTGCACTATTGTTGGCGCATATCACGACATTCTTTATGTCGTCCACATCCACTGCATCTTCTAAATAATAACTGGGTTCCTCAATCTCTGTGGTTCCATATCCAAGCTCTGTGCGCTTACCATATTTTCTAGTGTAACTTACACAGTTAACCTTTGTCCCCGTAGCAAAGGAAATTTCCGCACCCAGAGCTAGCGCTACGACTGTGACTAAAAACAATTTTTTCATATGTGAATCATTAGTTTTATATTTTGATATTCTAGGACTTTTTCAAAAAATTGCAAACTTTGTTTTTCCTCCCCCGGCGTTCCGTCGGGGGAGGTTGGGAGAAGGTAAATTTCCGCTCTCAGGCCCGAAGGGACTGGAGGAGGTTATGAGGGGGTAGTACTGAGAACAAAAACATCTATGGAGGCTGTTGTCGTAGATCTAACTCCCACCCTGACCCTCCCCCGAGTTTCTCCGAAACCCGATGGAGGGAATCCAGAATATTATTGTTTGATATCTTCATAAATATAAATCATATGCAACTAACACCTGAATTCCCTATGTATTTCTCGGAAGAGGCTGAACGGGGGGTTTATTCCTCGTTTAGAATATCAAGATATTTTTCTGTGGCAAACGGAGCAATTTTCGCAGTTACCATATTTGTTTGTTCTGCAAATTTGCCTGTCAGCCCCTTTCCGTGAATTCTTGGCGTGCACTGCGAGTCCGCCAAGGGCAGTCTCTTTATAGATAGTTGGCATGTTGTCGCCAATTTCTTTCATACTGTCGATAACACTATCTAGCCTCAGATAGTTACTTTTCCTTTCTAGCATAGCTAATCGG
>JAIRWJ010000010.1 GCA_031269065.1 Rickettsiales bacterium | reverse complement strand
GCATGGAGAGGTATTTGTAACCGATGACGGTACCGAAGGGGACCTGGACCTGGGTCATTACGAGAGGTTTACCGGAATTAGTACCACTAAACACGATACCACCACCACCGGCAAAATCTATGATTGTATCCTGAAAAAAGAGCGAAAGGGTGAGTTTCTTGGCAGGAATGTTCAGGTGGTTCCGGATGTTACAAATGCTATAAAGGATTTTATCCTCTACGGCGGCGATGAGAAGGCCGATTTTGTGATAGTAGAAATTGGAGGCACTGTTGGAGATATAGAAGGTCTGCCATTTTTCGAGGCTATACGACAGCTTGGTTTTGAGCTGGGGAAGAATGATGCCTGTTTTGTGCATTTAACCTATCTGCCCTATATAATTGCGGCGGAGGAGCTTAAGACTAAACCAACCCAGCACTCGGTGAAAAGTCTTCAGTCTCTAGGAATACAGCCAGATATATTGCTCTGCAGGTCTGATGTAGAGATACCGGAGAAACAACTCAAAAAGATGTCACTGTTTTGCAGTATCAAACTGGAAAACGTTATTTCGGCACCGAATATAGATAATATTTATAAAATACCGATGGTGTATAACAAAAATGGTCTCGACAGGCAGATTATGAAGTGTTTTGCTATGGAGGAGACTAGGGCGGATTTGTCTGTGTGGCAAAATATTATTGATACCATTGACCACCCAAGAAAAATTGTGAAGATAGCACTAGTTGGCAAATACACAAATCACAAGGATTCCTATAAGTCTCTAGTGGAGGCCATCGGTCACGGAGGCATCGCTAACGGGGTATCCAGTCAGATAGTTTGGGTGAACTCCAGAACTACTAATTCCTGGGATGAGATGAAGAGAAACCTTGAGGGTGTTGATGGAATAATAGTTCCCGGAGGATTTGGGACTGATGGGATAGAGGGTAAAATATTCGCTATAAGATATGCCAGGGAGAATAATATCCCATTTCTGGGTATATGTCTAGGTATGCAGCTGGCTATTATAGAATTTGCGAGAAATGTGCTGAGCATCCGGGATGCAGATTCTACAGAATTTTCAAAAAATACAGCAAATCCGGTCATAGCGCTCATAACAGAGTGGGAAAAGGATGGCAGAAGAGAATTGAGAAGTGAGAACTCGGATCTTGGAGGAACCATGAGATTGGGTAGCTATGATGCCATTCTAAAGGAAGATAGTCTTATGAGCAGAATATATAAGGCGACTGTTCTAAGGGAGAGGCACAGACATAGATATGAGGTTAATGCCAACTATGCAGAGCAGTTTGAGAGGCATGGATTGATTTTTTCTGGTGTCTCGAAGGAGGGTGGATTGTTGGAGTGTATCGAAATCCCAGCTAACAGGTTCTTTGTGGGAACCCAGTTCCATCCGGAACTTACGTCGAGACCATTCTCTGTTGGTCCTCTTTTTAGAGAGTTGGTAAAAAGCTGTCTTTAGAAATTTACTTTGCGGAGGTGGAACTCTGGACCTTTTGTCCGGATTTGTACTCCTCCAGGAACAACCGTGCTGTCCTATCCCAGCTGAACAGCTGGGATCTCTGGAGACTCCGGATTGCCAGATCGTTGCACAGATTTTCATCAAAGCAGATTTTCCTGAAAGCTTCTAGCAGATCCTGCCTCTTTCTGGGATCTATGGCTAGGCCTGCATCACCATAGACCTCGGGCATAGAGGTGGTGTTAGATGCTATTACCGGCAGGCCACACTGCATAGCCTCAAGTATAGGCAGCCCAAATCCTTCGTAGAGACTCGGATACACAAAGCAAAATGCCCTATTATAGACTGTATTTAGATCGGCGTCATCCAAATAGCCTGTTAATATGATCTTAGATTTGTATTTTTCATTTTTTACCAGACAGCGGAACAATTCTTTTACATGCCACCCAAGGGGACCGGACAGCACCAGAAATAAATTGTCCACATCACTGTGGTTATTTAGAAATTCCACAAAGCATTCAACCAAAAATAACAAATTCTTCCTCGGATTTATTGAGCCAACACTCAGAACATATTTTTTGTCCAGAGGGATTTTATATTTGGCCAGGATCCTGTCCTGCTTTTCTCTGTCTGGGCTATTATCTCTGTAAAATAGAGCTCCATCTGCCGCCAGCGGAGTGACTAGGTTTCTATTAGTTCGGTACTGGGGAAAATAGTCTAGGAAGTCTTCTCTTGTGTACTGAGAATTAAAGAAGAAGCCAACATTACTATTCAGGTTTTCAAAAATTTTCGCAAAATTGCTTCTGGTCTTCGGGTGGATATCCTCATAATTGGCTATATCCCTCAGGGGGATTATATCGTGGACAAGAATGTATTTCCTTATTTTGCCGTTTTGCAGTATAAGATCCGGTATTTTATAGAATGTCGACTGATAGACGTCGAACTCATCCAAAATCTCCGCATTTTTTTTAGCAAAAAGGCTGATAACTCCCAGACATTTGGCCAACACCGTAAAAATCAGGTAAAAAATAAAGCTAACTAAGCTCTTCAACCCACCAGAAGTTCTTCTTTGTCTCCTGAATTTCATTCTTCTGACAATCAGATAGGTCAGCGGCATGGCACACCACTCTCTGACAGATAGACCTATGCTGTTGATACACCTGAACCCCCTGAAGGCAGGTTCCAGATTACAAAGATCATCATAGAGTATTGTAGTATTTCTGCTGGTTAGAAATGTAATGTCCAGGTCCTTTTCCTTCATAAGTTTGGTTATTATGTTGCGGGCAGCCCAATGCAGACCCGTTTTATTCTTTCTGTCGACAACTCCCGCGAGTACGTTATCGATATCTATCAGCACTCTTATCTTAGAGCCATCCATTTCCAGTTGTCTTAATAAAAAGAAGATTTATAAGTGGATCTTAGTTGCAACTTCTAAAAAAACAACTAAGGGATCCTATGATGATACCAATAATACTGTCAGGAGGAAGTGGTACAAGACTATGGCCATTGTCCCGGAAGAATAGACCAAAACAGTTTCTGGAACTAATAGATAACAATACTCTATTCACAGGAACGATCAAAAGATTTGAAGACCAGAGTG
Organism: Rickettsiales bacterium; assembly: GCA_031269065.1. Lineage (GTDB taxonomy): Bacteria > Pseudomonadota > Alphaproteobacteria > Rickettsiales > UBA1997 > CALXRO01. The sequence continues at coordinate 1,596 of JAIRWJ010000010.1, read as the reverse complement.
TATTCCAGAGACCAATTATTTTGGCCAACGTTGCTCATAGGCATCTGTTAGATACGGAAATTGCGAAAAACGGTCTGGGAGAGTGCCTGGTACTGCTGGAGCCTGAGGCCCGTAACACAGCTGCGGCCATAGCTAGTGTCACAGAACTGTTGAAGGACAAGGGAAGAGGTGAGGAGGTAGCTGTTTTTGTCCCATCTGATGCCTACATAGATGATGTGAAGCAATACGTGGAGTGTATGCTGGAAGGTGAACAGTCGGCTCTGAAGGGTCTGATGGTGTGTTTTGGCATCAAACCAATATACCCGGAAACGGGCTATGGTTATATAAAAATAAAAAAGAAACTGCAGAAAAATTCCTACGAGGTAGATAGGTTTGTCGAGAAGCCAAATCTAAACACTGCCATAGACTTTCTCAGGAGCAGGAAGTATTTCTGGAACTCTGGGATATTTATGTGCAAAATATCTGTGCTCTCCGAGCTATTCGCTACCTTCTGCGAAGAGCTTCAGCATAACGTCAGGAAGACCCTAAAAAATTCGAATTACATTGGTAATATGCTGTATCTTAGTGGTGAACACTTTTCAAGATGTGAAAATATATCCTTTGACTATGCGGTTATGGAGAAACTTAGCGAGAAACAGCTTACGGTGGTGTCTATGAATCTACTCTGGAGCGATGTGGGAAGCTACAGTTCGCTATTCACCCTGAACACCGACAGAAGAGTGGACAACAATGTTGTCCAGGGAAATGTGATAGTTAACAACACAGAGGGTTGCTACATAAAATCGAACAACAGAGTAATCTGCTGTTCTGATGTAGAGGATCTTGTTATTGTCGAAGAACAGGACGTTATTTTAATTATGAAAAAAAATAAATCCCAGAATCTGAGAAAATTAATAGATATTATAGGAGAAAAAGATCCCAGCCTCAAGTAGGCCAACAAAATAAGTCGATAAACCTGAACCAACCTGGCTAGCAGCGGCGTAGTGCGCTGCCTACCCATAATTTCTTCCAAAAACGCTCATCTTCCTAGCTCATTCGCCCGTGTTCTGGTAGTATCTTTGGCAAAACCAGTGTTTGTGTTCAGGAGTAGCTGTACTAATTTTTCAGCCGCTTCCTGTTTTTTCCCTTTTTCTTCCTGTTCTTTTCTTCTTTCCTCTACTTCTTTTTCCCCATCTGTACTACATTCTTTTTCCATTCTACTCCATTTTATTTATTTTCATTCGCTTTTCCGCTGAACATTTCTTCAGATTTTTCCTGCGAGTTTTCGGCATAATAAGGGTTGTGAAATCATATCCGATGTTTAGTATATCAAAAATTTTCTGTATGTCAAGTATAAACATGATTTTTGTACAAGTTATTAGTTTAACTCCTATAACCTATTAACTAGTTAGGTAACTTTTACTTGACCATTGACTCTAAAACCATTGATATGTTGTTGGAGTCAGAGGGGTTGTGACAAGTCATATGGAGTGTAGTTCACTCCAGCATGTATGGATCAATCTCCACAGCCCATCAATTTATTTGGTCTATTGACTTGCTAAAACTGGTTTTTTACAGCCAGGTTTGTTAATAATTATAGACCATAGTAGTAATAAA
>JAIRWJ010000073.1 GCA_031269065.1 Rickettsiales bacterium | reverse complement strand
CATGTGGATAAGAATAAAAAAAGAATATATCTAAACAATGTATTCTTGAAGTTCTTCGGAATACCATTCTTTTACCTACCCTACCTATCCACAAGTCGGGAACTGGATATAAGAGTATCTGGCCCATCGCCCCCTCGGCTGAGCAAGAAGAGCTACTATGGCTATGGCTTTTCTATACCATTTAAGTTCTATTTTTTTGATAATCTGGACATTATTCTCGAACCCTTTCTGTACCAGAGAGGTAATTTTTTCCTAAACTCAACCGTTAGGTTTTTGAAAAATGAGAGATTGCAGTTGAATTTGCGAAGTAGCCATATCTACGACAATGGACAATCAAAAGACATAAAAAATACCGCTAATGTCGGCGAAAAGGACGAAGGTGTCCATAGGGAAGGCAGAATGGTACACAAATTGAATTTGATAGCCTTCCTTGGAAATAGCACATACCTGCTAGGAGATATAACTCAGGCCAGTGATCCTTATGTACTCAGAGACTATTTTGGCGATTCCAGAGAAACTCTGCAGTCCAGTGCTTACATCCTAAAATTTTATGAAAAGAGTCATCTAAAGCTAGATGTTCTCACATTTCAACAAATTAGAGAAAGAAACAATACGGGAGTTGCCGAAACTCCTCGCCTTCTGGTGGCAGTCGAATGTTACCATAGCAGTGGCCACCTGTTAAACAGGGGGAATATAAAATTCGATATGAAGGCCAACCTGGCTGATGCGCTAAATTCCTTCCGGGACAAAGACAGAAAATATGGCAAAACCAATTTGGTTTTTAATCTGAAAAGTGAGGGTCTCTATGGCAGCTTTCGAGGAACTGCCAATTTGGCACTGTACTCAGATTTTTACTATAGGACCGACGGGGACGGGGTAAGGGACAACATAACCAGACTCTACCCAGAATTGTCATTTGGGCTATCCTATCCATTTTTCATCTTCAATAGAACGACCGTAAATCCTATTCTGCAGTACTTCGGAAGCCAGAAAAAACATCTGAACACCGTTGACATAGACAGCAAAGACTCCGAACTGACCGCCAATAACCTTTTTTCAGGCAACCGGTATAGTGGCCATGACATGGTAGAAACTGGCGACAGAGTCAACTATGGCATTCGGATCAGCTCCAGCACAAACTTTGGCAACTTTACCTTTGATCTGGGCCAGGGATACAGAAATTTCATCGATAATAGACACAGAATAGACTTTTTCGAAAGAAATTTTTCCCATATTCTGATAACATTCGGCTATAGATATGATAACATTTTCTTAAGCTATGTTAACTATCTTAATAGCCAGGATTTCAGAATTGACAGAGATAATCTATTTGTAGGTGCCGCTTTCAGAAAAGTGTCCTTCGGTATCTCCTATAGCCACTGGGCCAGCAGAGCTAGCGCAAAGAATATAGAACAGAGACAACTAAACGCCCTTCTGAACCACAGAATAACCAAAGATATCAGCTATCACATTGAAATGACTGGTAATCTGGGGCTTCACAGAATTACCAGCTTCAGAGTAAGCCTTATATATGAAGATGATTGCTATCTGACGAAGCTTGGTATAGGTAGACGAAATTTTGAAAACTTTTTTGATAAAAACGATACATCCATAACCTTCAATTTCAGAATAAAAAGCTAGGAGAATATTTTTTAATGTTATGTCGAGGATTCTGTAAAATACCCCCCGGACCCTAGGACAGGAGATGATGACTGTTTTTTTGACTGTTTTTTCCTCTCTTTGAGCCAGATGGGCTCGGAAAATGGCCAAATGTTCAGTCTTCCCAAGATTGGACCATCTGCGAAACTAATATTTTCAAATACTTTTTAGTTTATGCTCTGTTACCATCAGATGAATAGATACGCTGCTAGAAAATAGACTAAGGTATAGCAGTCTCAAGAGAAGCTTGCAAAATTTATTATGTTAATGTATAATTTCCGTATTTCTCGGGTATCTACCTAGTGTGGGTCCGGGGTTACATGAATTCGAATAACCTACTATAGTGTCAAAAGTTCTCGTAAGTGTTGATGTATCGTCTAGTAAGGTAGTCTGTCTGATAGCCCAGAAGGGCAACGACGGTAGATTTTGCATAAAAGGAGCGAGCCTTCACGAAGCTCTTGGGATCAAGAATGGCAATATAGTTAATTCTAAGCTTGCTACCCAGTCCGTGGCTAGGGCGGTCAGCAGAGCTGAAAAGATGTATGGGAAAAATATAGAGAATGTTTCTGTTGGAATATCCGGAGATTCGCTGAAATCGAAGATTCTGAAGACTAAGCTAAACCTTGGATCTAATAAGACTATCGTTAAAAGCGACCTGCTGTCTATGAGCCAGGAGATAGTGAGTGAACTGAAAAGGGAGGGAAAAAGCGCTATCCACATAGTTCCAATAGAATTTGCGGTGGACGGTGTGGGAACCTCCAGTCCTCTGGGAATCTCCGGAAATAGTCTGGAGGCCAGATTCAATGTCTTTTTTGCCAAGAGTTCCAAAATAGAAAACCTAAGTAATTGTTTCAGGAGGGTTAATCTGGTAGTTGATAATGTTGTTTTTGAAGGGCTGGCCTCTGCTCTGGCTGTGCTTAGCAGAGAGGAAATGGAGGATGGTGCTCTGCTAATGGACATAGGTGCGGGGACCACGTCTTTTGTGGTAGTCAAGGGCAATAGGTTCGAGTTTGGTGCCTATCTGCCTATAGGTGGAGATGTAATAACGGGAGATCTGGCCGGCATACTGAATGTATCCTTTGGCATAGCTGAGAAAATTAAAGTTCTAAATACAAACATGTTTCTGGACAAGCTGGAGGAAAATGAACTTATAAAGGTTGATATAGAGGACGAGGAAACATTTAAAGTGGCTAGAAATCGAAAGAAGATAGTTAATGATATTTTCAGATCCAGAATTCAGGAGATTGTCGATCTAATCCTCACAGTTATGGATAAAAGAGGCCTTTTCAGCGAGTTTAATGGAATGGTGGTTACGGGTGGTGTGGCCAATGTTCCGGGATTGGATAATTTCATAGCCACCACAACGAATATAAAAACTAGGATCGGCATACCAGAGAATTTTTCGGTTTCTCATCTGGTCAACGAGAATGAGATCAAAAAGCCAATCTACGCAACAAGCATTGGCATTTTAAATTTTGTTGACTATTTTAGTCCGGAAGAGGAAGTCAGAACAACCGGGATTATGGCCGGGATAGCCGATAGGGTTATTGGTTTTTTAACAGGTTTATTCACATCCTAATAATGGCGGGGGCTAGCTCGTATGCAGACACTAAGCGGAACTGGTATTAGTCTGGAGAACACACTAGACGGACTGGAGTACGGTTATGAGATTTTCAAACCAAGAATTCTGGTGTTTGGAGTTGGAGGCGGAGGCGTAAATGTTGTGAATAGCATGATAAGCAGCGGGGATTTGAAGGATGTCGACTTTGTGGTGGCCAACACGGATTACCAGAGCCTGGAGACATCTCGGGTTAGTAGGAAGATTCTTCTGGGGAAAAAGTCTACAAATGGTCTGGGAGCGGGGGCGGACCCATTCGTCGGCAAAAATGCGGCGGAGGAAAATCTGGATGAAATAGAGGATGTACTTAGAAACATTAGTATGGTGTTTATCACGGCTGGCATGGGTGGAGGAACGGGGACCGGAGCGGCACCGGTTATAGCTAAGAGGGCTAAGGAGATGAGCCTTCTGGTGGCTGCCATTGTGACAAAACCATTTCTCAGCGAAGGCGCCCTAAAGATGCAACAAGCCGAGAGAGGTATAGAGGAGCTAAGAAAATATGTTGACACTCTGATAGTAGTACCAAACCAGAATCTGTTCAGATTAGCCAATCAGGACACAAAAATGCAGGATTCCCTCAAAATGGTGGATAATGTTCTGAGATCCGGAGTTAGGGGTATAACTGACCTCATAACGAAACCTGGCTTTATAAATCTGGATTTTGCCGACGTCAAGACAGTTATGAAGAAGATGGGCAAGGCTATGATGGGTACTGGAGAAGCCTCTGGACCAGATAAGGCCGTGAGGGCCGTTGAGGAGGCCATATCAAATCCATTACTGGACAATGTTTCTATAAAGGGCGCGAAGGGCATAATAATAAATATAACAGGCTCTCCAGATATAACACTGTTCGAGCACGAAGAGGCAACAAAACGCATAAAAGAGGAAGTTAACAATGAATTTGCGGATATAATCATAGGTAATGTGTTTGACGAGAATATGGTGGACACCATGAGAATATCGATCTTTGCCACAGGCATAGATGAAGAGACAGATGTACCCGATTTGAGCCATATGACTGACAAAAACTATGAAAAAGATTATATTGTAAACCCAGATGTGGCCCGTGAGCCCGTGAGGATGGTCTACCTGAGGAGCAGGATCAATAGCCAGGGTGATGACGAACAAAATGAAAGAATTCTTGCTAAAGAGGAGGACTTTTTTGACATGGGAGAGCCGCTTCGCTATGATGATACCCCAGGCTATGTTAAACAGCATAAGAGGTCCGACTCTGGACAGCCACAGGAGGCGAATTTTGAGACAATTCGCCAAAAGATTGAGAAAAACATCGAAAAAGATAAGAAAGGTTTTTTTAGGTCTTTGTTTGGGAAAAAGAACAGTAGCGATGACCAGAAAAAGAGCGGGGAAATATTTGCGGATGATGATTTGGAAATAGACATAAATCTTTACAACACTCCGACCTACCTGAGGAACAAAAAATAGTGGCCACTCTGTGGTGACAGTAGCCAAGGTTCTGGTACCGAGAGGTGTCTACAGGTCATTTGATTACGCTATTGCGGAGTCCGGAGCGATTCTGGGCAGCCTGGTGAAGGTGCCCTTCCATGGAGGGCAGATTTTTGGACTGGTCATAGGTTTGGATGAAACTCCAGACTCAAGTCAGGCGAGGAAAGGGGAGCTGAAGAATATAGCAGAAGTTCTAACTGTTCCGCCATTGGAGTCTAGATTCATAAAATTTATAGAATGGTTCGCAGACTACAACATAGTCCCGCCAGGGCTTGTGCTGAAGCTTATTTTTTCGGAAAAATTTATCCAAAATGGAAAAATTGTGAGAAAATACTCCTTTTTGAATGATGCGGGTAAAAAAATAACAAAGAAGCAGGAGGAGGTTACCAGGTTTCTGAAAGAGAACTTTCCTGGGGAGTATAGCTCTGGCGAGCTGGTAAACCTTTGTAGCGGGAAAATTCTGGATAACCTAGTGAAAAATAGTGTTATAGAAGAAAAAATAGTCAGGGAAGTAGTAAAGGATAGTACTCTGGCGGATTATGTGTTAGATATAGACAGGATAATTTTGAACGAGCTCTCCGAAGACCAGAAAAAAATTTTTGATGATATTCTGGCCACCACAGAACGGGACAAAAAACCCATTCTTCTGGAGGGCATCACAGGATCCGGCAAAACCGAAATTTATTTCCATCTATTTGATAGGATTTTAAGAAAAAATATAGGGGGGCAAATTCTATTTATGCTTCCGGAAATTGCTCTCACGAACCAGTTTGTAGACAGATTTAGATCCCAGTTCAACTGTTCGAACGTGGCTGTTTGGCACTCAGACATAGGTGATGCCATGAGAAAACGTCTCTGGAACGCGGTAAATGACGGAGCCATAGAGTTTGTCATGGGAGCCCGGTCTTCACTCTTTCTACCGTTCAGAAATCTGAAACTGATAGTTGTGGATGAGGAACACGATGTTTCCTATAAACAGACTGACAACATATCCTATAATGCTAGAAATATGGCTGTGGTCCGGGCAAAGTTTGACAACTGCCCCATAGTTCTGGGCAGTGCTACGCCATCTCTAGAGACTCTATTCAATGTCGAGAGCGGAAAATACAATTATTTCTTTCTAAAGAGTAGGTTTGGAAATTCCGAAATGCCAAAAATAAAGATTGTAGATTTGACCAAAGATAAACTAAAGCCGAATAGTTTTCTGTCCGGCTATATGCTGGATGGGATGGCCGAAGAGCTCTCTCGAGGTAAGCAGGTGCTACTATTTATGAACAGGCGGGGCTATTCCCCTATAGCCCTCTGCAATAACTGTGGCTACAGATTTGCCTGTCCAAATTGTAACCTATCTATGACAGTTCATCTGGCAGAAAATGCCCTTGTGTGCCACCATTGCGGCCACAGAGAGCGAAAGCAGAACGATTGTCCAGCCTGTGGCCTGTTAGGTTCCATAATATTCTTCGGTCCTGGCGTGGAAAAGGTAGAGGCGGAGGTGAAAAGAGTGTTCCCTAGCAAGAACACAGCCGTCATAACCAGTGACACAGTCCAAAATACAGAAGAAACGCGCCAAATGCTCCGAAAAATAATTGGCGGAGAGGTAGACATTCTGATAGGTACCCAGATGATCACCAAAGGCTACGACTTCCCGAATCTAACACTGGTGGGTGTGCTGGATGCGGATGCCAGCCTATTCGGTGCAAATTTCAGGTCAGCCGAAAGAACCTATCAGCTGCTGACCCAGGTAACCGGCAGGGCGGGGCGAAGAATTGCCGACAGCAGAGCTGTTGTGCAGTCTCATAGTCCCGACAACGTCATAATCAGAGCCCTAGAGAAGGGAGATCGAAACATGGTTATGAATTTTGAAAGGGAAAGCAGAAAAATCGCCAACCTGCCACCCTACGGTAGAATTACGTCTCTAACTTTGGTTGGCAAGAATGAGCCGCTGGTCCGCTCCCGGATGGATGAGACTATAAACATCTTACCAAACAACGACGGATCCCTTGAAGTCTTCGGACCAACTCCATTGAATCCCCCCAGATTGGCCGGTAACTTTAGATTCAGGCTAATATTCAAGACAAAAAACGATTTTAGTATCAAAAAGCTTGTTTTCTATATACTAGATAAAATAAAATTTGGCAATGATGTCAGACTAAAAATCGAAGTGGATCCCTACAATCTATGAATTTATTACTTCTTTTCCCGTATTTCGAGCTAAATTCGGTTCACAATTTTATTGGATCTTGGCTAGTATTTTCTGTTTCTAGTTAATAAACCTACGAAAATATTTAGCAAATCCTAAGCTGAAAACCCCCTAAAAGGGATTAGTGGTAAAATAATTAAGGTAGATACAACCAGAGACATGCAAGGGCACCGCCGAACTATCTATTTTCCCGTTCCCCTGTCAGCTGGGTTAGTTTATCTAGACTGTACTTTATATAGTGGTGGTCAAATTTATATATCTGGGAATCGATCTCCAGAGCTTTTTTCGCGTAGAACAAAGCCTTTTGCCCGTTGCCACTGTGTTCGTAGAAATCAGACATGTAGGTGTAAAGTGTGGCCAGCTGTCTTTTCCTGTTTTTGAGTTCTCTCTCAGCCTGCAGATACATATTCTCTACACCCCTTAGCCCACTCCGTTCCATCATAAAGCCAGAAATAAGGCTGTTGCAGCAACCAATTCCTATGTCATTTTCTCCATAGATTTTGTACAAATTGTTATATATTCCTACAACATCTCCCGGCAACCACCCGTTTATCCCGATACTGTGGGATTTCACACTGGCTAACCTTTCCAGGATCTCTATTTTTCTATAGACATCTTGGCTGTTTTTTATGAGATCTCTAGCAGTTTCCAGATACCGAACAGCCAGCTCCGGATTCCTACTGTGTCTGGAAAAATCTAGCATCTCAGCCAAACTAAGGTAGGCCTGGTAGTCGGAAGATTCTTCTCTATACCTCTCGCCTTCGTTGATAGCTACTAGACAAGCACTAGCGGCCTTTTTCTGCTCTCCCAGGTATTCATAGTTCAAACACTCTGAATACTTAGATTTTGAATAGAAAAGTCTGTTGCCAAGTTTTTTCGCCCTGTTTGCTGCCATGGTCGCAAATTTAAGCCCATTTCCATAATTACCATAGGTGTAATAGGCATTTGAGAGTTTAAGTAGTAGTCCCAGATATAGCTTTGGTTTCAGCTTTCCTATGCTGAGAGCATACTTATAGTAATTTATAGCCTCCAGATTATTGCCCCTGATCATCATTATGTCTCCAAGGCTAATGAGAACTCTAGTTTTATCCTTGTCTCTGTCCTTAAAATCTAGAGTAACTAGGCTGTTCGCATAATTGGCCAGAGCATTTTCATAGTCCCTTTTAGCCATATAGAGATCTGCTAGCATTTTATAGTTATCACTAAGATTTATCCTCTGACTACTGTTATTCGCAATAGAGGACACAGTTAGGAGCGTGTCTATAGCTGCATCGTATCTGCAACTCTTATGATAAAACCTGGCCAGCAAAAGATAATTCTGTAGATCAAACCTATCACTCTCCACAGCCTTTTTGTAAAAATCCTCGGTCCTAGAAAAATTATCGAAATTTATATCACTAGCTAGAGCCATCATAAGATGACGCTTCGAGAGCGAATGACTATCCAGACGAACCAAATTTGTCAGATCTATCTTCTCTCTAAGATCTGAAATGTTGCCATTTTTTAGGATTGAAAAAAGCATGACTCGCTCTCTTTTCCGGAGAAAGCCCCTTCTCTCTAGGTTGTATATGGTATTTATCAAAACCGAGTATACATCTCGATAATATAGAACGCCGTCATCAGCACTCAGGCACGAATCTAGAACCTTTTCCTCGTTCTGCCGGAGATAGGTATTTATGTTTCTGGTCCTCAGCTGGGTATACCTGCTGTTAAGTCTTTTCGCCGGACCAATCCTAGAAATTGACAGTAAAAATGAGATTGCCAGTACGGTGGTCACAGGAATGCCCCAGACCCATCTAATCTTACCATTACCAGTCATAGGAACCCCGAGAAACTATCATAGCCAAGATGCTACAATCATTTGGTAAAAAGACAAGTTGACGAGACAGAGATTTTGGCTAGGCGGCACCCAACGGTCCAGCCCAGCTGCAAAGTTTTTATCACAAAGGATATACGGGCCCCATCAGGAATCGAACGCTGTCCCGTACTTCTTTTTGAACTTAGAGACCTGGTCATTGCGATCGTTGACAACGGTGCTATTATCCTTTCTCCAGGCGGGATGGTTTGTGGGATCCACATCAAGTTTCATAACCTCACCCTCCGTTCCCCAGGTAGACTCTACGTCTATACTCTGGCCATTTGAGAGCATCACCTTTATCCTGTGAGAAACTGGATGTATATCTTTCTTTGGCATACTCAGACTGCTAATCTTAATAAACACAGTGTAACCCTTTAGGGCTAAATGTCAATTGGCAAACCATTTTGGGGATGAAATGAGCTTGTGCGACGATATTTAAATCTAAATACATGCCAAACAAAATTAACTTTTTAGCTGAATAGTTTTTACTCTAGTTGTTTTGAAATTATAATTCTTATAATGCTCTGCGCCAGACCACAACCGGGGCGATGTCTGGTGGTGACCACGCCAGGAAATGTTAAATAAAATAGCCCCTTCTAGTAAAGAATATGTTTTGCGACTGCGATAATATTGGGGGCCTGATAGAATAGGCCCAGAAATAAATTATTCGGATGATAAGAAAATAATTAGGAGGAAAGAAGATCTAATAGAAAAGGGAGGTTAATCTGTCTAATATTTGATGAACCTATACAGATGTGGACAGATAGATTGACTATTATTTTCATATTCATATCTTTTCTAAGAAAGAGCAGTGATTCCGTGACAAAGAAGAGCTCTGTTGGGCCAACGGTCCACGGGTAGGCCCGACACAGCCTCCAGAGGTGGATGGGCAGCATCCACGAAGTAGGGTGGCACCACGGGGTAGTACTCGTCCCTGCGTTTTTAAAAACACTTTTGAATTGGGTATGTTGAGAACGCACAGCTGTGGGCAGCTTAATAGAAATTTCCTGAATGATACTGTTCGACTGGGGGGCTGGGTGCATACCATCCGAGACCATGGAAGCCTTATTTTTCTGGATCTGAGAGATAGCCAGGGTATAACTCAGTGTGTCATCGATCGGGGAAGAAATGTGGATCTGGTGGAGCTGGTTTCGACTCTGAGTTGTGAAAGTGTTGTGTTTGTGGATGGTCTGGTCGTTCCCAGATCTGATGAGACTATCAATCCTAGTCTGACCACCGGAGAAATTGAGGTTCTCATCAGCAACTTAGAGTTAGAGAGCAGAGCAGAGCAACTCCCATTCCAGGTTAATGCTGAAGACCAGCACTACCCGGAGGATCTGAGGTTTAAGTATAGATATCTCGACCTTCGAACCAGGCGGATGCAAAGAAATATCACTCTCAGAAACGAGGTCTTTGCCTTTATAAGGCAGGAAATGTGGAAAAGAGGCTTTCCAGAATTCCAGACTCCAATACTGACGGCCTCCTCCCCCGAGGGAGCTAGAGATTTTCTGGTGCCCAGCAGGCTCCATCCAGGTAAATTCTATGCTTTGCCCCAGGCGCCCCAGCAATTCAAGCAGTTGCTTATGGTGGGTGGATTTGACAGGTATTTCCAGTTGGCTCCATGTTTTCGAGATGAGGGTTCTAGAGCTGATCGTACACTGGAATTTTATCAGCTCGATGTGGAAATGAGTTTTGTGGAGCAGGAGGATGTATTCAACGAGGTAGAGCCGGTGATCTACAACATATTCAGAAATTTTTCAGACAAGAACATATCCGAACCACCGTTCGAGCGCATACCATTCAGAGATTCTATGATGAAATACGGTACAGACAAGCCGGATCTCAGAAACCCGATATTGATCTATGATCTATCCGACATATTCAAAAACTCTAACTTTTCGATTTTTACTCAGGCCATCGAAGGTGGGGCTATAGTCAGAGCTTTGGCGGTTAAAAACGTTGCTCCGAGGCCCAGAAGTTTTTTCGACAGGATAGTTGGCTATGCTCTTGAGGAGGGTTCAAAAGGTCTTGGATACATAGTATTTGACGAGGCCGGAGGTGCAAAGGGCCCCATAGCTAAATTCCTAGACAGAGAGAGAATCGGAAAGATAGGAGAAAAAACAGGTACAGGCATTGGAGATGGCCTATTTTTCGTCTGTGCCAAAGAAAACGAGGCGGCCAAGCTGGCCGGAAAGATCAGAACAAAGCTTGGCCAGGAGCTTGATCTCATAAATGACAGGGAATTTAGATTCTGCTGGATAGTGGATTTTCCTCTCTACGAAATTAATGAGGAAACGGGAAAACTCGATTTCTCACACAATCCCTTTTCTCTTCCCCAGAGAGGTCTAAAAGACTTTGACACAAATGATCCACTGTCAATAACCTGCAGCCAATATGACTGCGTCTGCAACGGCTATGAGATGTGTAGCGGAGCTATCAGAAATCATAAACCCGAAATAATGTACAAATCCTTCGAACTTGTGGGATACCCGAGGTCTGTGGTCGATAAGAAATTCAGCGGCATGATCAACGCCTTCAGATATGGTGCTCCCCCCCATGGGGGCTGTGCATTTGGTCTAGAGAGAATGGTTATGCTTCTTCTAGATGAGCCAAATCTAAGGGAGGTAATAGCATTTCCTCCTAATGGCAGAGGGATCGACCTAATGATGGGTAGTCCCTCCACTGTAGATGAGGAACAACTCAAGGAGCTTAGCATAGAGCTATCTAAAAAGGCTAAGGATTTGCTAAACCAATAATAGACCTCCTGCAAATATCACAGAAACTGGATGATTACTAGGAGTCACGGAGCACAGGGACAGCGTGTATTCGAGAATAGGTGAGTAGGTGAGCGCCGGGAGCGACGAAGCAGTTGCCAGTTGCTGTGATATTTGCAGGAGGTCTATTATCTGTCTATTATCTATTAGAGGTAGGAGGAGTTAGTTGTATGCGTATCTTAGTAATTTCTGCAACTTTTTACGGCAACTTGACAATACAATTATTTGTATGTATAACGGGTCTAAGTAAATTGGTTAGGTTGAGAGGCGAGTATGATCGCAGAAATGGCCATCGTCGTTGCAGTTATAGCTGGATTAAGTTCGGCTAGAGATGTGGACCAGACCATAAGGCTGGGCGCGGATACAACTGCGGGAATCACTGAAGAGGGATTTGAGAAGTCAAAAGATGATTCCAGGGGAGAGAATGATAGAAGTCTTGCTGGACCAAAAAAAAGAAAAAATATAACTAAAAATAAGGATCTTCTGTTGTAAGGCTAACCTTACCCTATGTCTGTGATATGGGATTCGGGTTTTCTCAACCCGAGGGGGGTTGCATGTCATTGTTTTTGTAAAGTTAATAATATTGGAGGAGGAGCATGTTGTTGGTGCCCATCATTTTGGTTTTGTTGTTTTCGTATGTTGATATCTATAAGTCGTCCAGCTGTGGGGATGAATTTGAAATTGCCATGGGTTCTTCGCATGGGAGAACTGGAGCATCTATGAGTACAGCAAGGGCAATCCAACGTATTGTGAATAATCCGAAAAGTTCATATAATTTCAATTGCGATATATGCGGCGCTGGTAGTCATGTTAAAATTGGCTATGACAACAGTTCTAAAGAATTCTATATGATGCATCAATATAGCACATCGGCAGAAGATTATACTTTTAGCGGTTGGGGTAGTTTTATAAATGGTAACAAATCTTTTAGTATTAGTTATTTAAGTAATCGTTATACCAATATCAGTACGGGTAACGAAATCGTGGTGAAGACCTATTATAACATAGTAAATAATGTCAAAAATGTGCTTATGGAGGAATTTAATGGTACCAATATGACTTCAACTTCATATTTCATGACTGACACTAGAAAGGGAGTAAGTTTGACCTGTGATATGCGCAGTGCATTTCCCACCCATTCCAATATATATGTTAATGCTGATCTTAATGCCAATTTTGCTGTTAATAATGCAATTTTTGACAACGTTACCTTTAACCAAACCTATACGACTCAATATATAGAAGATATCATATACTCCACTGATTGTGTTGGTACAGATAAATGTATTGATGGGAAACGAGCTGCTGAGTATTACCTGTACCCTATATGTAAAACGTATAACAATTGGGAGAATGTGCGTTTTATTTTTTGGGAAAGTCCTGGTACACCATTTTATCACACCGCAAAATATCTTGATAACAGTAACAAGGACATAAGAACACGACTTATCAAAGATCTTGGTTTTAGAGTAATGACAAAAAAGGACATGGAAAATAATAAAAATGCCAAAGACTTTGGTTTGTTTAGCATTTCTATAAAGGGCCATGTAACCATGGGTTTTGTCGATCTCCACCAGGGCACCAGTTCTGATGAAGTTATTTATTTGTCCGACTATAGTATCTCTCACTATTATGAGGAAGAAACGGATCCCAGCACTGGAGAAACAGTGATAGATCCATTAACCGGAAAGCCAAAATTAAAAACGATTTTTTCTTCTCTCAGACCAACTGAGTTGGAGTTCGATGAGGATGGGCTAGAGCAGATCAAACAACAACCAGATGAGTACGTCAAACTGTTAAGCAATAACAACCTGCAGAAATGTAGCACATGTTTTCTTTGGTTTTCCGAAAGCGTGATATATGTTAATAGTAACTTTAGACATGGGAATCAGGTTATCAAAGCCTATGATATAGGTAAGGCTCAAGTTGAGATTGGTTCTATACTTTCCAAAAAAGTAGATGGCCGACTTGGGTTGGATTTGGGCCTGACACTCAGTGAACCAAAAAATATGAAAGATTACAACAGATTTTTCTATTTCAGTTTTGAACCAGAACCCGATGAGTTTGAAGTTTCAAAGCTAACTATCATAGCCAAGCCTGTGTACATTCTGAATAAAACAAATGCTACTAGCAGGGTATTATCAGCAGATAGCTATGAGGAGATGCTCTTGCAGAAACAGAAAAAATTGATTCCTCTTAGTTTCCTCAAGGGTAATTTGATCAGAGATGAAAAATATATGGAATTGATAACGATTGGGTTTTTTGGTATTAAAAATAAAATGGACATACAGAATAAGATTGAGACGGGGGAAATTTATATTGAGCTGTTTGCAATTATAGAAAATGAAAATAATAAGATAAATTGTGCCGTTCGTATGCCCAAAAAATTGTTAATTGAGGATGCAAATAGCATAAGAATACCATATGATGCCCGTTGGGAAAATTATTCGGATCCAGGTAAATCGGAAAAATATCACATATATACAAACAAAAATCACTCCGGTGAGAGGATTCATATTCTGGACAAAAAATATCATAGCGATGATGATTTGGATACTGAGGGTCTAGTGGGCGAGATTGAGAAACATGGCTGGGAACAGGAAACCTCCTGTAGAATCTAGCCAAATAATGTACTCTATTAAATCTCCTACTGCAAATATCACAGAAACTGGATGATTACCAGAAGCCACGGAACGCAGAGGTGGGGTGTATTCGAGAATAGGTGGGTAGGTAGGCGAGCGCCGGAGCGACGAAGCAGTTGTTAGTTGCCATGATATTTGCAGAAGGTCTATTGTTAGATGAAATTTAGAATCGTAGTAGAACAACCATTCCGCGAAATTCATACATCTCTTAGCTGCTATCGCAAAAGGGACTTGAATCTCGGACATATTGATTACAATAGGATATCTTTTAGAAATTTATCCATATAGAGCCAATCCTGGAATTTCGTATTCCTGGGAGTTCGAAACTGGTTTTTGCCTGGAGCAATGATAAACATAGACTGTATATCCGAACGAAATCATTTGCTTTTTCTCATCCATAAATCTAACTTTGAACAAAGTACGCTGTGGCGTTGGTATGCCTAAAAAATATTTTGGTACGGATGGAGTTAGAGCCAGAGCTAATACATTTCCGATGACCGCTGACTTCGCTCTTAAATTGGGAGTGGCGGTGGCGAAAATTTTGAGAAAGAAGAACCCCAAAAAGACTAGTGTCGTTATAGGAAAGGACACTAGACTGTCCTGCTATATGCTAGAGTCGGCTCTTACCGCTGGGCTGACAGCTGGCGGGGTTAGAGAAGTTTTCCTTATTGGTCCTATACCGACACCAGGCATCGCTATGCTGACAAGGTCTCTCCGATGTAATCTGGGGATAATGATTTCGGCCTCTCATAATCCTTACTATGACAATGGAATAAAGCTATTCGACTCTAGTGGGATAAAATTTCCAGAACAGATTGAAGAGGAGATCGAATCCGTAATAGATGACCCCCTCCTTATGGAAAACCTGCCTATGGATAGTAAAATAGGGAGAGCTTGGAGATCGGAAAACTATATATACCAGCAGAGATATATAGAATATGTAAAAAGTTGCTTTCCCAGGAATTTAAATCTCAACGGCCTGAGAATAGTGCTAGACTGTGCTAATGGGGCAAGCTATAAGGTTGCTCCGACAATTTTTTGGGAGCTGGGAGCAGATGTTGTGAAGCTAGGCTGCCAACCAGATGGCACAAATATAAACGATGGCTGTGGCTCTATGCATATAGATCTCATACAAAATACCGTTACAAAGGAACACGCCGACATTGGTATAGCCTTCGATGGGGATGCAGACAGAATCATCATAGTTAGTGAGGACGGTACCGTGGTGGATGGAGATAAAATCATTGCTCTTCTGGCCAAAAACATGTCAGGCGAGAAAAAATTGAAAAATAACGCCGTTGTCCTGACCTCTATGTCCAATCTTGGTCTTGAGCTATATCTCAAAAGTCTTGGCTTGAATGTCCTGAGGACAAGGGTTGGGGATAGGTATGTGGCCGAAGAAATGAGAAAAAACGACCTGAATCTCGGCGGGGAACAGTCTGGCCACATAATAATGGGCGATTATTCTACCACCGGAGATGGTATTTCCTGTGGTCTGCAAGTCCTCGCTATATTGCAAATGGCAAAGCAACAGAATCCAGAAATAAAGTTTAGCGATCTTCTAAATCTCTATAAGTCTATTCCTCAGCGCCAAGGTAACATAAAATTTAACGGAGATCAGCCAAACCCACTGGAATTGGATGATGTTAAGCTGTTCCTGGACGAGCAAAATATGAAATTGGGGAACATCGGCAGAATTCTTGTCAGAAAATCCGGCACGGAGTCCCTAATAAGGGTAATGGTTGAATGTATGGACATCTCTCTATTGGATGACATATTTAACGGTATCAGCAATAAAATATCAGAGCATTTGTAAATGACTGTTCATATTTTTGGCGGGAACTCCTGAAGCTTTCACAGACTATTCATTTTCGAGTAGCTGAGTTGATCCTAGGTTAGCAAAGTCCGTTCTGTCTAAGAAAAACATTATATGTATTTTCCATCAGACAGGCTACGGTCATGGGGCCAACCCCTCGGGGCACTGGGCTTATGAAACTGCAGATGTCTTTCACGTCTTCGAAGTCGACGTCCCCACATATGCTTCCATCTTCGAGCCGATTAATTCCCACATCTATTAACAGAACGCCTTCATTCAGCATTGTCCTTTTCAGAAATTTAGGTTTTCCTACGGCAACAACAACTATATCCGCATTCCTTGTAAGACTGTGTAGATCCTGGGTTTTGCTGTGGGCAATAATAATAGAACAGTCTTCGTTTAGTAGTAGCTGGGCCACAGGTTTACCTACGATGTTGGATCTACCAAGAACTACAGCATTTTTTCCTGCTAGACCGGGGCAAACTGACTTTATCATTCTCAGGCAGCCGCTGGCAGTACATGGAGATATGTCCAGTTCTGAATTACTTCTGCTGCTAAATAGTCTGCCAACATTTATCGGATGAAAACAGTCTACATCCTTTGAAGGGTCCATTGCAAGAATGATCTTTTTTTCATCCATATGCCTAGGTAATGGCAACTGAACCAATATTCCGTTGATTTCCCTGTCTCGGTTCAGATTCTCCAGCAGCTCGAGTATTTCCTGTTCATCGACATCTTCGGCTAGTTCATA
>JAIRWJ010000024.1 GCA_031269065.1 Rickettsiales bacterium | reverse complement strand
CACAATTGTTGTGTTGTCACAGGCCCTTACGTAGAAAATAACCTTATGCTGTTCAAAGAGTTAACCGCTGTAGAAGGATGCTTTATGCTAGAGGATGCCGAGCCAAGAAGTTTGTTTTCGACCATCAATTTCCTACTAGCTAACCCAGCCGAGGTGGAGCGAATTTCAAAAAATGCCTATATGAGAAGCCTGCAATACAGCAGTGTTCTAGATGAAATCGTCGACATGATAGTGATGAAGCTGTCATAAGGTAAAAATATTGAAACTGGTGGCACCGTATTGTGGTACCATTTTCTGGAGCACTATAACATAAAATAAAATAGTAGTGATCTCAGCCATACTTGAGAACACCGACACCAAGGCAGCTGTCAATTTCTGTTATGGCTGCACCCATGTTTTGCTGAAGTTGCCTTGCTTCTGTAATAGTATTATTGGCATTGAGTGAATTATGGTTAAGTCTATTTTCTAGCTCATAGAGTTTTTCTATTTTTTCCATGGTTGCTTGGAATGATATCATAGCTAAAGTCTCCCGCTCCCCAATCGTCATTTTGTTGATCGATAACTCCTCTTCCCCGATGGTCGGCGAATCTATTTTGCCATTTTTTTCTCCAGTAAGTACCGTAATTGGTGACATCGCACTTTTAATTTCGGCTTCTAAATTACTTCTGCACTCTTCTTCGATTTTCTTTTTGATTGTCTCCTCATCTAGTGCTATTTCATTTTTTAGGGCCAATTTTTTAATTCTACAGGAAAATTCAGAAATTAGAGCTTCATCTTCCAAAAAGCTTTCTGTGATCTTGACAGTAAATTCAGAGTTAATAGCAGCATTTAGTATGCTCAGAACATCAATTCCATTTTCATTCAAAATATCTCTGAAAGTCATAATATGTTTTGTTTCAAACTCATTTGGAAGACTCGATTTCTCTGTGTTTATTTCATTTTCGGAATTATGTCGCCTAATTGTGCCTTCCCTTATTTTTCGAACAATATCAGGATTTTTAGCTATAGCTATATTTGCAGCCGCAGCATGTAACCAACAGGTTCCGTTTTCCTGCAAAATTTTACAAATAAACTCACAAATGTTTGTGAGTTCACCGATACTATACCCATACGTATTGGCACTAACAACTCCACTACTATCAAAACAGAATAAAAATTTTTCGCTAGCATCATTTAAGTCTATACCAGATTTTTCTAATTCTTTTATTTTTTTCAGATCCATTAGAATAACCACAGCATGTTTATTATTTACAGTAGTAGCCACCATAGTCAAAAAATCAGAATTAATACTATTTATGTCATCAAAATTAATCCCAACAGCGTTTAGAAGAAACTCTGGGCTACTATAAATATTTTCCAGTTTTTCACTTTTCAGTCCTGGTTTAAGAAATCTGACGTTTTTAAGTTCATCTAGACTCAGATTTGCTATTTGCAATAAATTGGTTATCTCGCGGGTTCCTCCTAAATTTGACCATTCTTTATTTGAGGATATTCTATCCCTAAGGATTTGCTTTGCACATTCTTTAACATAAAGCCTAATTTCCTCAAAAGTTGGGGTTTTATCATTTGGAACAATGACTATAGCTTCCTTGGTTATAAATTCATTAGGTTCGCTTATTTCTTCATTAAGCAATTTATTTATTTCGTCATAGTCTATTGTCATGGACATAAGTTTTTTTCCATAGTCATCATATATATTATATGTTGTATGAGAAGTTAGTTCGTTATTTTCATCATAGCTATACTCTGTTCTATATAAAGGAATTCTTTTTCCTTCGGATTCCTCCTCCTCATCTTCGTCATCGTTATACAATTTCGTTGACATTAGGCTGACTTCTTGTTCTACACCGTCTTTAAACACTTTTTCCAGAACAAGAAATTTGTCATAGGATTCATATATTCCCTCGCCATCAAGTTTGCCATTTAGCCAATTACCCTCGTAGGTATTACCATCAGAATCTGTCAATGTTCCGAAACCATTAATATTATTGTCTTTAAACTCACCCGAATATGTACCTCCATCGTTGTCATATTCTAATGTTCCATTTCCCTCCAATACAATTCGTCCAAATTCTTGCCTACAAGGGCCCGAGTACATACCTTCCTTACCGTAAATATCTTTACATCTGACAATGCACCTAGAAGGAACTCCACCGCGTTTTTTAATAACCCCAAATGTTTGTAATATTTCCATTTTTTTCTTATTATTTTTGATAAATAGTATTGTACCATATCAGATTATTTATTCAATACATTTTCTTAATTATTATTTTTTGGAACATTTTTGATGAATAGAACAAAAATCAAGAAAACAAAATTATATCTTAGACTCTTGGCCAGCAAAAACAAATTAATGGTTCAGGAATATATAAAGCCTAATATACCAGGTGCCTAAATTATACCGTGTTTTTGTGAGGATTTGGATATAATTTTTACGAGTAAGATTTTAGAAGTTATTCGATAATGTTATCGGAGATCTAGAGAGATTCAGGGTCACGGAGGATAAGTATGCTAATGAACTGGATTGTTTAGTAGGCACCACCATCTCGCTGCTCCTGGACAGTGCATTTTCTCTGGAAAATCAAAGACAAATTACTGTAATGCTATCTGTCCTCTTCTGGAAAGGCAAATCGCCTCGACAATCAAATAAGCTCTTCTTAATACTCCTTCTCTCATCCATACTATTTTATAATAGGCTTTATCATTTTTTGATTCTAGCTAGACTATCTCTCGTATATAAGTTAAAGAATCCAACTAGGCATGTTTCACACATAGGCAAAAAGTTCATTTATTTCTAGTTACATGTATGGAGTATTTAGTTTTATTAGATCTCCTGTGAATATCACAGAAACTGGTGCCTGCTCTGTCGCTTCGGTGCTAGTTTGTTCACGTATCCCCGAATATACTCCGCCTCTGCGCTTCGTGACTCCTGACGATAATCTAATTTCTGTGATATTTGTAGGATGTCTAATTGGTATAGTATAAGATAAAAAGTAAAGATTACGAGAACATTCTCTATAGTTAAACATCGGCTTGACTATAGTGTTAGCGACAGTACAATGACCCCATTGACGGTCCAGGTACGCTGTCCCTTCGTGTAACAGCGAACCTGGATCGGTTTATTTGGTTTATTAAATTTATTGGAGGTGGGCAATGGCCACTGGAAAGAGTGTTTTTGGTCTATGTGTTGTTTTTTTGGCTATGGTGTCCTGTGCGCCGAATATCAAGACCCAGAGGGTTTCTCTAGACAAGTCAGATGAATTGGCAGCGAATATAACCGACAGGTGGGTAGCAAAGGATACCGAACTAGCTGTAAAAGACATATTGAAGCAGGTGGAGAATCATAAGGGTTTTCAGAAATATCTGGCAAGACTTGGAAGGAAGCCGAGACTGTTTATAGCCGATGTTCAAAATCAGACAGCTGAGGCCTATTTTCCAATAGGTGATCTAAATGATGAGCTGCTGAATGAGTTTTCCTATTCGGGAGACTATGTACTGTTAGATGCGGCCGCTAGGAATAAGATCCTCGGCGAAATCACCTACCAGAATAAGGAAGGAATGGTTGATCCCAAACAGGTTAAGAAAATAGGCAGGGCTTCGGGCGCAGATCTTCTCGTGTTTGGTGATATAAGGATGAAACCTGAAACTCTGAAAGGAAAAACAGTAAAGGATTACACAATTAATTTGAGAATCACTGACATCGAAAGCGGTGAGGAGGTCCTGAGGGTCAGACATAGGACGAGTAAGTATTCAGAAAAGAAAGGTTATTCCTGGTAGTTTCCACTCTGAAGTAGAGAACTGGGAAATAGGAGGATCAGGTGTTGGCTAGAGCAAGGAACATAACGACCTTTGCTAGGTCGCTGCTATGGATATTGGTCTTGGGGCTCTGTTCCTGTGGTGTTCGGAAGGATAGAGCTACCCAGTCCCGACTGTTGAATAGTCTATCTTCCCTGGATGGGTACAAAAATGCTATAAAAATAGCCAGAGAAGATGAATTTTATCCAGATGAAAGGTCCGAGCTTCTGAGAAAACTGGAGAGAGGTACCGTCTTCTACCTATCTGGTAATTATTACCAGGCTCTGCAGAATTTTGCCGAGGCCCGTAGAAAAAGTGATGAGCTGTTTACCAAAAGCCTAGGAGGAAAGCTGAAATCTCTGGGATCGGAGAATCTGGACAAATACTACGGGGAGAGATATGAAAGATCCCTAATTAGATTCTATGAATCACTGGTGAACTACAAGCTTTACAGAACTGGCTTCTATGAGGCCCATACGCTGATGGAAGGTGGAAAGAATCTGGGTATACCAAAAAAAGAACTGACGGATACCGAAAAAAGAAGACATTTGATGAACGCCAGAAGCGTGCTGGTCGAGTGGGATAGTCTCATGAACTCTTACAAAGCAGAATTGGCTGGCAAGTCTACCTATAAGGTTGATTTGCTAGCTAAGCTCTGGGCTGGCTTTATCCATGAACAGTTTGACACTGCGGAGGACAGACAAATAGCTCTACAGCTGTACAGAGATGCCAAAGGGGTGCTGTTAAAATATTACAATGTCTATCCGCCGTTCAATAGAAAGTATAAAAGTTTTGATGACAATTTCTCAAAGTTGGCCATAATGCCTCTGGCCGAGGTCAGATCAAAGTTTATAGACAGTACTTCGGTAGCCAAAGATGTTGAGATATTCATAGACTCAAAAATAGAAAAACTATCGGAAAATAGAAAAGATAATCTTTTTATTCTACTTAGTGATAGTTTTGTCTCTCCGAAGACGGCCAAAAAGTTCAAAATTGGTGTGTCTATAGACATTCTAATGCATGTCGGAAATAATGACCAGGAATTTGTTGCTTTTGTGAGGAATGAATTGTCCGAAACAAACAAAAAGGACACTATGCCACTAGTGGAATTCGAAATACCCCAGATAGAGCCATCGAAAAAAGAGTGGGTACCATACTGGGTATCCATCTCCGAAGCAGACAGTAAGAAAGAGATTGCTAAGTTCCGTCTGATCCTTGTGGAGCCAGTCACGGACATCGCTGTAAAATCTTTGAATGATAGAATGGCATTGGTCTATCTCCAAACCTGCGCAACAGTAGCCACTAAATATGCGACCGCTATGTATGCAGCCTACAAGATATATAAAGGTAACAGAAGTACCCTTGGAGCTATGCTAGCAACGGCATCCTATTTGACGGCGGCCAGGGCTCTAGCTGAAACAACTATGGCTGACCTTAGATACTGGAGCAGTCTAGCCGACAGAATATATATAGGTAGCACTCGTCTGAAACCCGGAAAATACAACCTAACCATACTCCCAGAAAAATACATTGCTGGTTCAAAGTTTGTTGGCTATACCCAAGTTATTAACATTGGCCATTCCGGTTCGGAATTTATAGATCTGAGCATATAGCTGTCACTATTTGTTGTTATTCTCGTGGAGTTTTTTGACTTTGACTACTCCTGCTAGAATATCTGTGCTGATTCGTCTGAGAATTTCAGCACTAATTCTTTCCCGGGTAATTCCAAAGTGTTCATAGATCTCATCAGCCGGGGCAGACAGACCAAAACTGTCGTATTCAACTCCAAAAAACATCCCTCTGTCTCCTATATATCTATGCCATCCCTGGGGTCCAGCTGCCTCGATGGCAATTCTTAGAGTCTGCCGACCTAGTATATTCTGTTTATATTCCTCGTCCTGCTTTTCAAAAATATCCAGGCAAGGTGCAGACACGACCCTTGAAGGGAAGCCATAGCCACCGAGCTCTTCGCGAACCTCAAGAGCAATGGCAACTTCTGTGCCGGTGGCTATAAGGGTCACTAGAGCTTTCTGGTCCTCTACAAGAACATAGGCACCTCTTTCCGCCAGATTACCTCCTATTTTCTTCCCATCCAGAAAGGGAGTGGCTTGTCTAGAAAAAATCAGAGCCGATGGGGTGCTCCGAGTTTTTAGAGCAATTTCATAGCAATCCACGGCCTCCTGAATGTCTGCCGGTCTAAAAACATTTAAATTCGGAATGGCTCGCAGGCTTGCTAGATGTTCAATTGGCTGATGGGTCGGGCCATCTTCGCCCAGTCCAATGCTGTCATGGGTCAGAATAAACAAACAGGGCAGTTTCATCATTGCTGCCAGTCTTATCGCTGGTCTTTCATAGTCTGAAAAGCATAGGAATGTCCCACCATAGGGCGTCAGGCCGCAGAGAGCAAGGCCATTCATTATGCCAGCCATGGCATGTTCCCGTACACCATAGTTTATATAGCGTCCTCCATAGGAGTTTTTTGTTATTCTTTCAGCTAGGCTCGGAGTGTCAGTCATCACTGGACCCGTCAGATCCGCGCTTCCTCCAAGAATTCCATCTAGATTTCTAGTTAGGACCTCCAACACTCTCTGGGACGATTTTCTGGTGGCCTCGGTGGGAGCCTCAGCTATGACACTAGTCCTGAAATTCTGTAAGTCTCTGACCCAAAGACTATCCGATTCCGTAAAATCTGTGATCTTTCTGAATTTTCCGAGTTCTTCGGACCCAGAGTATCTTTGGTCCCATTCTATAAACATATCATCCCCCCTTCTGCCGACAGCCTGCCAGAGTTCCAGTACCTCCTCTGGAATTTCAAACTCTTTCCATTCTCCACAGCCAAGATTCTTCTTTGTCTCCGCTATTTCTTCTGGCGTCATAGGAGAGCCGTGGCATTTGCTAGTTCCCTCCTTCGGTGAGGCAAATCCTATTTTCGTCTTGAAGGATATGAAGACTGGCTTATCGCTCCTCTGTGCTTTCTCCAGAGCATTTTCTATGGAACGATGGTCATGGCCATTGGCTTCCAGATAGGAGAAATCTATGGACTCCATTCTCATCCGCATGTTCTCATTTCTTGTGATCGACGTGCTGCCGTCTATAGTTATCTCATTGTTATCCCAGAGCACTATCAGATTTTTTAGACCCAGACTACCGGCCAGAGAAAGTGACTCGTAGCTCAGGCCCTCCATAAGACAGCCATCGCCCACCATACAGTAGATTTTATAGTCTACGAGTCCAGAGAATTTGGCATTAAAATGTCTTTCCCCCAGAGCCATGCCGACAGCATTTGCCACACCCTGGCCTAGAGGGCCTGTGGTTGTCTCCACTCCCACCAGATGCCCATATTCTGGGTGGCCTGTGGTCTTGTAGCCCATCTGTCTGAAATTTTTTATCTCCTCTAGATCACAGTCATCATAGCCCGTCAGATATAGAAGCGAATAGAGTAGCATAGAGCCGTGACCAGCAGACAGTATAAATCGGTCTCGGCTAATCCATTTAGGATTTCTAGGTGAAAATTTTAGATACTTTGAGAACAACACTGTTGCCACATCGGCAAATCCCAGGGGGAGCCCTGGGTGGCCAGAATTAGCCTTCGCTATGGCCTCCATGGACAGGCAGCGGACAGCATTTGCCATGGTCTTAAGATTTTTATCGATCATACCCCTAAGAATTTTTCGTAGCAGACGTATTATAGATATGACTCGGCAAATAGCAACATTGTACGGTACGTTCCAGGTTATTCCGGAAATACGAGATAGCTGGCATAAAAACACTCAGTCAAAAAACTAGAAGTTATTTTTGCCTTACCTGCATTAAATTTAAACATGATATTTCATAAAAATTATAAATTTTTATGAAATAATTATAATTTTAATTAAAATTATTGACTTTATATTTTAATAATGCATTATACCTTTAATTTAAATAGTATGCCGGTTTTATGGATAAATTTAAGGAGCTGGAACCTCTGGTTGGAAATACACCACTAATGGAAATAACTCTGAAATATAAGGGAGATGTTAGAAAAATATATGGAAAAGCCGAATATTATAATTATACAGGTAGCATAAAAGATAGGATTGCCTTTTATATTCTGAAAAGGGCATATGAACTGGGGACGATAAATGGGGATAGTATCATAGTGGAGGCAACTAGTGGCAATACTGGCATAGCTTTCTGTGCCATCGGAAGATTCTTGGGGCACAGGGTTAAAATTTTTATGCCAGAGTGGATGAGCGAAGAGAGAAAAATTTTAATGCGAAATTTTGGAGCTGAACTGAGACTAGTTACAGAGAAGGAGGGTGGTTTTGTGGGCAGCATAGAATTAGCTGACGAGGAGGCAAAGAAAAACGGAAGCTATTTTCTGCCCCATCAATTTTCGAATGAGCATAATTCAGAAGCACATTACTCAAGCACGGCACCAGAACTGGAAAAACAGTTGTCAAAGTTTGGCAGGACTTTGGACTTTTTCGCGGCCGGAGTTGGTACAGGGGGAACTATTATGGGAATAAATAGCTATTTCATGAGAAAGAATAGAGATTTTAAATCTTTTCCAATTGAACCGTCTACGTCTGCCATATTATCCGGTTCTAGAGATTTGAAAAATCATAAGATATTGGGAATAGGAGATGGGGCCATTCCAGAGATAGTTAGGGTCGGTGAACTGAGTACTCCTATGGTGGTAGAGGAAGACGATGCTATAATCGTTTCCCAGATGATGGCAAAGGTCTTCGGGCTTGGAGTCGGTATCTCGTCAGGGGCAAATGTACTGGGTGTCCTAAAGGCACAAGATAGGACTGGCGGCAAAGGAGTTTTTGCTACCGTATTTGCCGATGATAATAAGAAATACTTAACTACAGACTATTCCCGGGAATTAGAAATTAAAGATAATTATCTCTGCGGAGATATAGAATTTTTAGATATGAAAGCCATTAGATAGCATCGATTCTGGAGTTCGCACATTTTTCCCTCTCCTTTCTTGTTCCTATCCCATTCCCTATTCCTCGACTGCTTTTGTCCAAGGATGGAATTTTCTATAGTCTATTGAAAAAGTAGACAATCTACCCGAAGTACTGGAGAACTGTGAGATCGAATAGTTATGGAGAGCTCACTGGTCGTGGATTAACTTTCCTCTGAGGGTCCTCAGATTGGCAGTCTCTATTTTTACAGCAACTATACTGCCGGCTTTCACTTTTAAACCACTGGTACTGAAAAGGACTGGCTGGTAGTGAGGCGTCCTGCCAAAAAACATGTTTTTTTCGCTGTTCAAAAGACTGTTTTCAACCAAAACATCTACAATTTTCCCTACAGAGCTGGAATTAAAATCAAGCTGCTGTCTGTTCAGAAGGGCCTGGAGTTTCTCAAGTCTTGCGGCTTTAGTATCTTCGGGAATCTGATTTGGCATTCTTGCCGCAGCGGTGTTCGGTCTGAGGCTATATTTGAAGGAAAATGTCAGGGCGTAGCCGATTTTTTCTACCAGTTCCAAGGTATCTTCAAAATCGCTATCGGTCTCTCCGGGAAATCCTACGATGAAATCGGAGGAAAATGCTATTCCTCTGACATTATCTCTGATTTTCCGAATTAGGTCTAGGTACTGTTCTCTGCCGTAATTCCGGTTCATAGCTCTGAGTATGGAGTTAGATCCAGACTGAACAGGCAGATAGACCAGAGGCATAAGCTTTGGTAGGCTCTGGTGGGCCTTCACCATATTGTTACCAAATTGCGAGGGATAGCTGGTCAGATATCTTATTCTTTCTATAGCTCCGATATTATTGACTTTGTATAACAGTTCACTAAGTGGAGTGCTTCGGCCAGTTCTGTCAGAACCATTGTAATTATCCACATTTTGGCCCAAAAGGGTGATTTCTTTGACTCCCTGATCCACTAAATAGTTTATTTCCTCTAGAACACTCTCTACTGGTCTGGAATACTCTCTACCCCGGCTAAAAGGCACGCTGCAGTAGGAGCAGAATTTGTCGCAGCCATCTTGCACGATTACCATCTCGCTGACATCGGTCACTGTTCTATGCGGAGGAAGTAGGGCGAATTTTTTATCTTTAGGGAAATTGTCTACAAACAGAAGTTTGTCATTTTTTCCATCTTCGCCACTTGCAAAAATCTCGTTAACGAATTGGCATATTCTATGGTAGTTTTCTGTATCCAGAACCACATCCACCATCGGTATCCTCCTGAAAATATTTCCACCCTCAACCTTTGCTACACAGCCGGTGACAACAATCACCATTCGCTGACCCTTGGAAATCTTTGTTTTTTTTATATCCTGTACTCTGCCTAGTTCCGAAAAAACCTTTTCTCCGGATTTTTCGCGCACATGGCAGGTATTCAGAACGAATACATCAGCCTCATGTAGATTTTCGGTAATTTCATAGCCGCCAGCCAAAAACAGATCCTTAATTCTGGCGGAATCATAGAAATTTGCCTGGCAACCAAATGTTCTTAGAAAGACCTTTTTCATGACCAGTTGGCTTCGGGAACTGGTGGGTAGCTTGCTCTACTGTTTTTGGGAGGATACTTCATTTTTTGCCTCTTCCCGGATTCTCTGGACAAGCAGACCGGTACCAGCCGGAATCAGCTTTCCGACTATTATGTTCTCCTTCAATCCTTCCAGATTGTCAATTTTACCCTTCACCGAGGCATCTGTCAGAACTTTAACGGTCTCTTGGAATGAGGCTGCCGACATAAATGATTTGCTCTGAAGAGAGGCTCGGGTTATACCCAGAAGTATATTTTCACCCTTAGCAGGCCTAATACCGGCGTCAAAAGCCTTTTTGTTTATCTCCTCAAATTCGCTCTTGTCCATTGTGTCACCAACCAGCAGCGTGGTCTCTCCAGGGTCATTTATTTCGATTTTCTTAAGCATCATATTTAATATAATCTCTATGTGTTTGTCGTTAATAGATATACCCTGCATTTCATAGACTTTCTGAATTTCTCCCACCATATAATCTGTGAACGCTTCTATCCCCAGAATTTTGAGGATATCGTGGGGGACCTTGTCTCCGTCTATTATATCGTCACCTTTCTTAATCCTGTCTCCACTCTTTACAAATAAATGTTTTCCCTTAGGGATTATATAGTTCACCTCCCTTTCTTCCTTATTGTCCGGAACAATTGTGATAACTCGTCTAGTCTTATAGTCCTTGTCTCCGAACATTACCGTTCCATCTATCGCCGACATAACGGCATAGTTCTTAGGCTTTCTTGCCTCGAAAAGCTCGGCTACCCTCGGTAGACCACCGGTTATGTCTCTATTCTTTATGGAATCCTTCTGGGTTCGGGCTAACACATCCCCTGCTTTGACCTCTTGGCCGCTGGTTATGTTAAGAACGGTGCCTATGGATAGTTCATAGCTGGAGGTTTTTCCCTGGCCAGAAACGACTAGAGCCGGCTTCATCGTTTGTTTATTCCTGAACCTTCTCCAGTCTATGATATTCTTGGAGGATATGCCCGTTAGTTCGTCTATTTTCTCCTTCAGAGAAATTCCATCGACTAGGTCTCTGAACTCGACAACACCATCATGCATAGCTATGATGGAATAGTTATAGGGATCCCATTCTGACAGGAAATCGCCTTTTCTGACGCTATCTCCGTCCTTACAGAGGACCTTCGCTCCGAAAGGTAGACTATATTTGGCAACGACTTTATCGTTTTTGCTGACTACCATCTCGGCGTCTCTGCTAATAACTATGACAACCCCATCCCTATTAATTAGGGATTCCATGTTTACTATGCTTAGTGTACCATCTTCCGGAGAAACGATATTTGACTCCGTACCGCTAATCATTGCACCTCCTAGATGCCTGGTATTCATTGTCAGCTGGGTGCCAGGTTCTCCTACAGCCTGGGCTGCCACTATGCCCACGGCTTCTCCCACACTGACGAGTCTTTTGGTGGTCAAATCCCTTCCATAGCATTTAGCGCAGACTCCATGTTCATGTCTACAGGTCAGTACAGACCTAACAATTACCTTTTTGATTCCCGCTGCTTCTATGGCATTGGCTATTTTTTCGCTGATGAGGTCCCCAGCATGGGCAATGATCTCTCCAGCTGGATCCACAACATCAGTAAGGGCTGTTCGTCCTGTAACTTTGGAGGCTAAAGAAATTCTTATGATACCATTCTCAACCTTAGCCTCCATACTTATACCTTTGTCCGTATAGCAATCTTCGTCCATGACTATGCAGTCCTGAGCCACATCAACTAGTCTCCGCGTTAGATAGCCAGCGTTAGCCGTTCTCAGAGCTGTGTCAACCATTGATTTCCTTCCGGTGTAGGTAGAAAGGAAGTATTCCAGAACCGATAGACCTTCCTTAAAGTTTGATAGAACCGGCGTTTCTATAATCTCGCCGCTCTGCTTAGCCAATAGTCCTCTAATGCCACACATTTGCTGTATGTTACTTTCATTACCTCTCGCTCCGGAGGTTGTGAAAAGAAATAGTGAATTTGCGCTGCTTCCACTTTTGTTGACCGATATTTCGTTCACGAGCAGTTTCTTCACAAGGCTTATACAGTTGTCCCAGGTTTCGATCACCCGGTTGTATCTTTCCCCTGCCGTTATCAGACCCTCCTGGTACTGTGCGTTGATATTTCTAACATCCTCTGCGGTTTTTGAAATTAGCTTTGTCTTCTCCGGAGGAATGACCATATCATCTTTTCCTATGGATATGCCGGAGAGAGTTGAGCTTTTGAAACCCAGCTGCATTATTTTGTCGCAGAATAGAGCTGTCTCGTCTTGGTCTGTTTCCTCAAAAACTAAATTAACTATCTTAGATATTTCCTTCTTTCCGATAACCGTGTTAACAATGGAGAAGCCAAATTTCCTCTTGCAGGCTTCTGGAAGAAGTTC
This sequence comes from Rickettsiales bacterium, assembly GCA_031269065.1. GTDB lineage: Bacteria > Pseudomonadota > Alphaproteobacteria > Rickettsiales > UBA1997 > CALXRO01. The sequence continues at coordinate 513 of JAIRWJ010000024.1, read as the reverse complement.
GAACACCTTTACCCTTCCCGGAGTGGTGAAAACCTTTTTGTACTCAATCTCGCTCGGAACACCCGACTCCTCGTCCTTTTCTTCGATCTCGAAGCCATATCTGAACACTATTGGATCGTTCAGACAAATTCTTTTTTTGAAAAGGGCGTGTTCCAGCTCATCCAGAGAAGGTATGATTGCCTTTGGTTTTGCCGAGCTTCCACCTTCAGGGTCAAGGGTCAAATAATAGAGTCCAAGCAGAACGTCCTGGCTTGGAATAATATTTGGTTTTCCATCTTGGGGATTCAATATGTTGTTGTTCGACATCATAAGAACTCTAGCTTCAGCCTGAGCCTCTATGGAAAGCGGAACATGAACTGCCATCTGGTCTCCATCGAAATCTGCGTTAAACGATTTACAGACCAGAGGATGGAGCTGTATAGCTTTGCCCTCTATGAGCAGCGGCTCGAAGGCCTGAATTCCAAGCCTGTGGAGGGTAGGGGCTCTGTTCAGAAGAACCGGATGTTCCCGAAT